>JAUVVS010000286.1 GCA_030604545.1 Deltaproteobacteria bacterium
GCAAAAAACCGTACCGACTTGCCCTTGAATTTAGGGCCTGCCGATGTTTTGATATGACGTGCAATTCCGGAAAGGGCAGTGTATTGTAGTCCAAGAAAAATGTCGGGCTCGTCATCTTCGTCCTCCCCATCGTTGTCAGTGTAATCAGCTTCATCAGGGATTTGATCATCATCTTTATCACGAAAACTACTCAGTAGGACCTTCCACTTATTCTTGAGTCGAGGCAATACAAGATCGATCCGAAAGGGCATTGAGGCATCCAGGTTGTCGGCTTCAGACCATTGGAGGGTCGGTTTCAGACGCATCCTGGTTGTCTGGAGCTCTTCCTCTATCTGCTCGTCACTAAAGAAGCGATCCAAGCGGTCTGCCAGACTGCGCGCTCCATTACCAATAACGAGGTGTAAACGGTCAACGGCTGTCATTTTCTGAAGGGCTAATTTTGTCTCATTCCCTGACGATGCTTTGGCCAGTGCTGTTGGTGACAAGATGGCCAACGCCAGGAATAAAATCCAGATATTGATAAACTTTGACAGAGTAGGCACCTGAAGAATTATTTCTTTTCCAGCTTTTGCTTTTTGTAAAAAATCACTTTTTTTTAACTTTTAAAACCAAACAAAAAATCTTATCCTATTGGATTTATTGTTGCTATACTATCCTAAAAATATTTTATATTGTCAACTTTATTATAAAGCAATTCTGTTTTTATGTATTTCACACAAAGCCACAAAGCCACAAAGCCACAAAGAAAAAACCATACCAATCATTCAATTATCTTTTCGGAATAACTGATTTAAATATTTGACTTTCACACAAAGACACAGAGCATAATTCTTTGTGATCTTTGTGATCTTTGTAGCTTTGTGTGAGGATAAAAACAAGGTATAATACATTTATGATTGCAACTAATGGCTCAGATTTTGATATTATCCTGATAAGTGGTGAACCTTATGTGGACCATCCTTTATCAGGTATAGGGATAATAGCCCGGGTCCTGGATGCTCAGGGATATCGGATTGGTGTTGTGGGAAGGCCGGATTGGAAAAAGGATGAAGACTTTTGTAAACTGGGGCGCCCCCGCCTTTTCTTCGGCATCACCTCAGGAGCTATTGACAGCATGTTAATCAATTATACTGCGCTTAAACGTAAACGTGCCGATGACCCTTATAATCCTTATCAGTCAGGTGTTCCCGATCGAGCAATTCTTGTTTATTGCAATAAAATCAAACAAATGTTTCCAGAAGTACCAATAGTTATCGGCGGCGTTGAAGCTTCCTTACGGCGCTTTGCCCATTATGATTATTGGCAAAACAGGGTGCGCAGAAGTATTTTACTGGACTCTCGCGCAGACCTTCTGGTCTATGGGTCGGGGGAATTGCAGGTTATAGAAATTGCCAGAAGAATAGAAAATGGGAAAAATCCAGCCGGTATTGCCGGCACATGTATAGTAGCCTCTCACCTGCCTCCGGAGTTTCAAGATATCCCCTCATATGAACAAGTGGCAAAAGATCCGAAACAATTTTGCCGAGCGCAAAATTTTTTTTCCAATCACCATTCCCTTGCCCAAGGACATGCTAAACGCTTTGTATTACAATATCCCATGCCGTCATATACCCACGATGACCTTGACTGGATTTATGGATTGCCCTATTCACGTATTGTCCCTAATGATTACCCTGAATTTGCCATGGCTCGTTTTTCCATAGTCACACATCGCGGATGCATAGGAAATTGTTCCTTTTGTTCCCTGGCCTTGCATCAAGGCAACCGCATCATTTCCCGAAGCGAAAAATCCATTTTGAATGAGGTGCAGCGCCTTACTAAGCATCCTGATTTTCAAGGATATATTGATGATTTTGGGGGACCATCCGCCAATATGTACGGCATGGATTGTTCTTGTGCTTGTGAGAAGGAGTGCTTTTCTTGTTCAAGGCTTAACCGCAGTCATCAGCGATTGATAAAACTATTGCAGCGAGCCGGAAAAATACCAGGCATTAAAAAAGTCTTTGTGCGCAGCGGCATTCGATATGATTTAGCCCTGGAAAGCCCTGAATATCTCAAAGAATTATCCCGATTCCATCTTTCAGGTTGCCTCAAGATTGCACCAGAGCATGTATCCGCCAACGTGCTTCATTTAATGAATAAAGATGGACGAAGATTTGAGGAATTCCGCCGGCTATTTCACCAACTTAATAAATCCCGGCGGCAACATCTCAAATATTATTTTATGGTGGCTCACCCCGGTACTACCCGAAAAAATGCTTTAGAGTTAAAGCGCGCTATCCATAGACTTCAGCAAGAAGGTGATCATCATCCTCTTGAAGGGGTCCAGATTTTTACTCCCACCCCTATGACCCTCTCCACTTGCATGTATTACACCGGCAGAGACCCGGCTACAGGAGAAACAGTCCAGGTCTCTCGAAGTTTTCAAGAAAAGAAAGAACAAAAAAGAATGCTTTCTTTTTAAAACTCATGTTTTTTGTCAGTAATATTTTTTTAATGAGAATTTCTGCTTAAACAAGAGTCTATATATTACTGGTAAAAAAATCTTTTTTATGCAGAAAAATGTTTGTAAAAAATTTTATCTTGTAGAGGGGGATTTATTTTGAGCACATATCAAAATTGTATAGAAAAAACTATTGTTAAGTATAAAGACAAAAATATTGAGATTAGAGCAAAAGAAATCGAATTTGGATGCTGGGAAACTCGGATAAAGGATTTAAATACCGGCA
>JAUVVS010000163.1 GCA_030604545.1 Deltaproteobacteria bacterium
GAAAAAACAAGAAATCTGAAAGAAAAATATGAGGAGTTATCTCTCGAATATGCCTTGTCTCAATTATTTTCGCCAAAACAAAAGGAATTATTTCAAAAGAAATTTAAAGGCGAGTTGTTAAATAAGACCGAAAGGGAGTATTATTCCCGTACCGTAAAGAAAAAGGTCTCAGCTTTAGCGAACCCGGAACTCCACCGCCTTGCGCAGAAGTTGATGGAATATTAAGGGGTGTTATGGGGAATTAGTGGGGAGAACAAAGCAGTTGAGCAGACCGCGAGATTGATGCCGACACGAAAGAGGGACCTATGGGCTAATTATCGAAACCCCGTTTTCAAAAGAGCGGGGTTTTTTTGTTTTGGGCAGATCCTGATGATCATAAAAATGTGGCATTACAAGACCTGACCCCAAACTCCCAAGAACGTAAAAAATATTCTCTCGACAGCGGATCAAAAATTGTACCAGGACAAAAGTTTCAGAAAGAAAGCTGAAGAGATAATGTCCGAAGACCAGATGCGCCATTATTTGTGGGACAACTTATAGGATTAGGCTTACCCTGTCTTCTTTTATACAAGAAGATGAACATTTCCTATTCTAATATTTTTAAGCCCCTCTTCCTGAGCAACACTGAGGTACCTGTATGCCAGGACTTTTTGGGTAAATTGCATGTCCGACATATAAAATTGGGGATGAAAGGCAAGAAGACTATAGGGGATGTCAGGATTTATTGAGGCAATGAATTTAGCAATGCCCCTTATTTCATCTTCATCTATGTATCCCGGAACAAGTAGAGTACTTGCAATAAGAAGGGGAGGTACAGGTCTTTGATTGATTTTCTTTCCTGCCCTCATGAAGTTTTCCAGGGTTCTTTTATTCGTAATTCCTGTTAAGGCTGTGTGAAGATTTTCATCCCATGCCTTTAAATCAAACTTTATACAGCCTCCTGAAGAAAGTGCTATTTCTATCATCTCATCAAGAAGACTCTGACGCATCGAACCATTAGTTTCCCAGCATATTCTCAGAATCCTTCCTTTATTTTCTTCAAGGGCAAGTCTTGATGCCTTGAGTGAAAAGGAAAGCTGTGGTGTTGGATCCCCTCCGAAGTAGCAGATACAGGAGGTTCTTTCATCAACGTCCGAAACGAGACTAAATACAGGGGTTATGTAAGGTTTAAGGACTTCGCGCTTGGACTGCCAGTTCTGACAATAAAGGCAATTAAATGAACATCCATGAAAGAATACCGCAAGATTCTTATATCCCAATTCAGGTCCTGGGCGGTGAGCATATTTGGGATAGCCTGCACCTGTTCCCCCGGGACATATCCAGTCTCCGACACAATTTGTGGGAAGGGAATCGTGATACCATGAAAGTTTCCCTTTTTCAGAAGATACGCCCGTAATCTTCCCTCCCTCATTCTTCCTCAATCCGCAGTATCCTATTTCATTTTCAGGGATTCTGCATTCGTTCACACAAATGTTACAGGGAATGCCAAGAGGGTCTTTTGGCGGTTTTTCCGGAAGTCCAAAGGTTACCCTGCTTTTCGCATGGGCCTGTACTGTGAGCGCAAGAGCATCCTCCGGTCTTTCCCGTATACACTTGAGACATACTCCAAGCTCTTTTGAAATGAAGCGAGAAGCAGTATTACACAAATTACACTGAGCCATTATTTCGATTTACATCTCCTCTGTTTTTCCTTTCCGAACGCACGACTCGAACCATTTCCCCGCTTCGAACGTTTTTGAGCTTTGTCACATCGCCGACCACACGGCCAAAGACGTTTACCGGACTGGCGGCACACGGTTTCTCATCGGAACTAACAGGAGTTGGACCGAAAAAGATACAGAAAGCGTGTCCGGACGGCCAGTATCCCAGATCGCCCACTTCAACGTCAGCACGTGCATCAGGCTCCTCGTTAATAATCACGGGAATCTCAAAATAGATCTCATCTCCCCATGTATTGGCTCTCCCCTCGATCGGCAGCGCCCTCCATATTTCATCTGCCGTAGGACTGTTGTTCAGCTCGGCTGAGATGGAAATGTCTCCGGCCGATATAGTGATTAGATTCATTTTTCTATGTTCTTCCTGAAAGTTGCGATCTCCATTTACTTTTCACACACCCATTATAACAGACATTTGTAAAATTAAATGCCTGTTCGAGAGCACCCATATTTACTCCACCTGTTTTAAAAAATCTTGAAGGCCGTCCATTATAAATGTAGTAATTCCAATTAAGTATTGTAGCGCCTCAATTCTCCTGACTTTTCTATATCTATAGATTATATATATATCAAGAGTCAGGGGAATAGGAGGATATCCAACAACACAACCACCCTCCAAAGCCGGACTTGCAAAAGTGGTAGCATGCATTTTGCCTGTTAATTCCTTTAAATGCTTTTTAATATCCTTTTCATCTATTGCCGCGTGTTTGATATATATTATCGCCTTAGGCCCGTCATAGCCCCATGCTACATGGATAAGGATTTCATATATTTTAAGGTTGAAAAAAGCAAGGTCTGAAAAGTTAAAGCATGCAATCCCTGTCTGGAAAAATTGAGATCGATATTGGATTATTCCAGTGAAGCTGTATTAACTTCTGGTTTTGATGGTATAGGTGTATGGCGGCTATCTGAAATTGGCTTAATGGAGGAAATTATTGTTGTTTTCACCTACAAAGCGTGAGGATTGGTTTTCTGATCCGCCGTTGATTTCGGATTGAAAGAGTGTAACGGTGTGCTTATGCGGCGCTGGTTAGGGCTCGTTCAGGCAAAGTCCAAACCGTCTAGTGCGGAATCTATAGCTTTTTTCTCTTTAGTCTCTCGTTGGTCCTCACGCGCACGTTGCATCGCTTCACGGTGCAAATATTGCCGATACTTTTCATTGCAGGTTTCCACATCTTGCTTGATGTCTCTCAAGTGGTATTGCTTAATTTCTTCAGGAACACAGTAAACCACAACGTACTTACCCTCGATCCATGCCTTTCGCCACATGTTATGCCTTGGAAATTGCCTTTCTGCCTCAAATATTTCCACCCACTCCGACGGTGGATGATCGGAAAGGCGGAAATATATATTATACAATACCTTTTCAGGATTCGGGTTGTATGTCTTTTCTTTGTCTACATCCAATAGATGGATGTCTTGAAATCCCTCTAATTCCTCCGGAGCAGGCTCTACCGGTGCCGGCTGCACATGGGCTTTCTCAATTAATTTTTCATAAGTTGGTTTTTCTACTCCCAGGGCGTGCAAAAGGCGGCCAACCGACGTCTCAAAGGAAGTCGGGTCTGTAAAATCCGCATAGAGTTTATCTTTGAGAAACGGTGGTATTTCGCAGGCCTCTTTAAGAATGGGAAGTACCGTTACGCGCCTTTCGGCAAGCTCTTTTTGCATCGCCAATGCTAGTTCTTTCTGTACCCATGGAGAATTCACTGAACTATGCGAAAGAACAACGGCCAAGAAATCAGTAGACTCGATTGCGGAGCCGATTTTTTGAGTTAACGAGTCGCCTACTTTCAGTTCAGCTTCATCAATCCATACCTTTACTCCATTCTCACTGAGCATTGCCGCAAGCTTTCTTGCAAATGCCTTATCCTTGTAGTTGTGACTTAAAAATACGCTTGCCATGTCAGCTCCTTTCTTGTTGCCCTAACCTGCATAAGCGATCAGGTGCGGACCCGCATGCGGGGGGTTGTGGGGAGGGGGAGAGAAAAACTCCCCCTTACCCGATTATCTTTCAGTTCTGTCAAAGAGATCATCTATTGCGGCGTCCTCACTGATCGAAGAATATCCGTAGTCCCTATCACTTTCGTGATAGTCGTCTTCGTGGGATGCATTTTCACGATTATCTTGAATATGTTGCCAAACTTCACAATTTTCACATATAGATTCAATATCCTCATCATCGAATTCAACCACATATTCAGATAAGTTTGTAGACACATATTCATACAACGAATTCTCCGCTTCACTTTCTTCTTCATCATAAAAATAGTCACCCAATACGCCATCGTTAGAGATGTTTTCATCTACCATATCTTTCCAATATTCTAAAATCAATTTCTTGAATTTTTGAGAATATTTTTCAATATATTTATTCCCTAACTCGTTAAAAAGTTTCGACAATGCTACAAAACCATCATGTTCCAATGTTTCGTTTAGGGCTAACTCGAAGTATTTTTCAAAATCAAACTCATTGGTATGAATTATTCCATTGCGTAAGGACCAAATTAATAAAACAACTAGTGCATAATGAAAATCTGCATTTATATCTTCATAGTCGATCTTCATCAGCCATTTATGCAGTAGTTTTTGTAAATCAGAATTAAATTTAACCTGGTCGTCGATTGATAAATTTACCAATCTAACCATATATTCAGTTGTTTTATTCTTGATCTCTCCGCTTAAGCATTTAATCAATAGCTGAATTATTACACGATGCATAATATGGCTCGCTATAATTCCGCTCTTTAATAAATTTATCATATTTTTTAAGGATTCATTTGTGGAGAGAGACTCAAACAGCATACATAATTTAGTCTGATCTTCTGAAAATCGTCTAACTAAATAATCGCCCACTGCTGGGTTGAACAAGTCATAAGATGCGCTGGTACTGCCTTCTCTAATCTTTCTGTTGATTAAGGCGCCTACTGCCAGTTTTACACTTGAATAGAAATCAGATATTCCATATTTGGGCGTACTTATATTTCCTCGGTTGGCCATATAAAGGAAAGCTTCTTTTAGATTATCCTCTTGTATTTCTTTTCCGTTAAACACAACAAGACTAACAATTGTTCTTGAATGTTTGTCAATCTGATTATCAAATACATGTCCCCAAATGTCAGCAGGGTTATTCAGAGTGTTCTCGACATAACCCCAATATTTATTGGGTGAAATATCAAATACTTTTTTCACATCTGCAATGAAGGAAATCAATCTTGGATTATAGTTCCTATGTCGAATAATTTTTTTGTATCGCTTGTTTTGATAGAGCTCTTCAATATATGCCTCGTCTAACTCACTAAACCACATATGATTGTAAAGGATTTTTGCTTTATCAAAATTAGACAATGAGTTAATATTTAACTCATATTCATTTCTGTCTATATTCTCTATTTTGAACAAATCGCTCAATATTTTGCCCTGGTTCAGTATCGTACTTCTGCTAGTAAGAATAAATCGCTTATATTTATCTCTGCTTACACGTTTCATAAAATTGATTACATGAGAATCTTCATGACGGTCTAAGGCGTGCAAATAATTCCTTCCGAGAAAATCATCGAAATAAAAAATCTGTTTTTTCCCTCTATCATATACAGATTCAGCCTCAGCAAGTGAGTTTTCGATAGAGTAAAACTCATAGTTATTTATTATGTAAAATAAGCATAAGTGATCGGCTAACGTGGTTTTTCCAATTCCCGGTTCGCCGGTAATGATTACTGAACGTAAAGATTCTAAATTTTTTAATGCCTCTTCGTGGTTCTTTGTTTGGACATATTTAGATGAAAATTCATTAATTTGATCAACTTTAAACCTGCTCCTACCAATAATTGCCGCATTTGATAAGGCCATAAGAACATTTGTGCTAGACAGCCACAATTTATAGTGTTTC
>JAUVVS010000048.1 GCA_030604545.1 Deltaproteobacteria bacterium
CGCAGTTAATAATCGAGTTTGGGATATTATGTTATCTTCAACTATATCAAGTAGATGAAGTATAATAGAGACCTTTGAAAAATACTCAATTTTGTTCAAGTTCAAGGCAGGCGAAAATTTTAACCACAGGAATACATTGAGTATTTTGAGGATAGCGCTAAAGCTTCACTTCGTGCAAAATGTTGAGCCTAACGCAGAAATTAGGCAAAAGGGGGCGTTTTGCAAAGGTCTCTTGATATAGTTGAAGATAACATAATATCCCCAACTCAATTGTTAACTGCGAAACTTTAGTATTTTAGCTGTTTGAAAACAAGGCAGTTTGAAAGATAAGTAAAGATCCACAACGCCTGCTGTTCTCCTGCGAGCATCAAAACTCCGAAAACCGATTCGGCTGGATAACCCACACCTACTTCAAAGATGACTACCGCCGGCAAGGATCTGCCGTACCGGGCTCAAGACCCTATGGACAGTTGAAACTGCGGTAGCTGACACCAGTATCGTCAGCCCTGTTTTTCAAGAAACTTGTTTACATCTTCACTTGTTGGGATACCCAAACGGGCTCCAAGCTTAGTGCAGCATAGAGCGGCGACTGCACTGGAATACCGCAGTAACTCATCCCATTTCTTTCCATCTGCAATTCCTGCTGCAAAGGCGCCATGAAAAGCATCACCGGCTCCTGTGGTATCAACCGCATCTACAGTGAATGCCGGTATCCAGCCCATATCCCGTTTATCTTTCCAGATCAGTCCTCGCTCACCAAGTGTAACGACTACTGATAGTGCATACTCACTCAACTTCTTTGCCGCTTTCTCTTCATCCGTTTCAGACGTAAATTCACAGGCGAATTTTTTTGAAGCTACTATATAATCAACTAAATTAGTTAACTTTTGTGTTCCATAATGTACCGAGCCTGCATCCATAATTGTCGGAATCCCACGCTGTTTTGCAAATTCAGCTAATGGAAATGAAATTTCCGGTTCAAGGCCGTCAAACAGTATCGCTTTTGGGTTACAATTGCTGAAGTCAATATCATCAATTTTCAGGCGTTTAGTGCTTTCCCTATAATTGATCAGAGTACGTTTACCGTCAGGTTTCACAAGAATTGCAGAAAGGGGAGTGGGCGATGAACCTCTGACAACCAAATCCGTAATTACAGACTCTTTTTCAAGTTCTTTAATGTGCTTTTTTCCGTATATATCATTTCCCAGATATCCTACAAAAGCGGCTTTACATCCAAGACGTGATACAGTGACGGCAGCATTGGCGGCCGGACCGCCACCACAGCTTTTAAATAATGATGCAACCCCCTTTTCGTCCGGACCGAGGTGGCGGTCAACGGCAAAAATCAGATCAAAGCAGGCATGACCCACGCAGAGTACGTCAATATTTAGATTTGCTTTTAGCACGGTAACGTCAAATTAGCTTCTAATTTATTGGTAACGTTCAAAAGTTATGGTATTTTTTCATAAGCGTTTAATATCTAAAAAGGTAATGCCTGTTTCCGAAAGGCGAGATCACAGTTAAAACCATATGAGATTCACAGTGACTAAATATTTGGGATTTGCGCCACATAAGCTCTGGTATTAGAGGTGCTGCTTGTTAAATCCCAAATATTTGGTCACCCTCTACTAAGTAAATTGATATCGTCTTTCGGAAATTGGCATTACCGGACAGATTGTTAAATGGACTTAATTAAGTTTGACAACCGATTATGCCATAATTTTTGAACGTTACGTACCAGTTCAGCCACTAAGGCACAAAGACACAAAGAAGAGATATCAATTTAAACCTTTATCAAAAAGGTAGCTATGCCAGATACCGTGCTTATGAGAGAAACGCAAATACTCTGTCGTTTAAAATTGTCAGACAAACATTTTGATTTACTTATAAATTTTAACGTACCTCTTATTAAGAAGGGTATTAAAAAATTATATTATAATCTTTGTGTCTTCGTGTCTTTGTGGCTGAACTATTACAACGTTACTAATTTTTTAGCTATTTGAAAACAGGGTCGCTTCAAATGCCATCCTCTGAAGGAATCTAATTTTATCTTCCGTTATGTTGTTTAATTCATTATTCTCCAGAGATACCAGGAAAGGCAACCCTTCAGGACTTACATTATATATGGTGGCATAGAAAACACACGCGGTAAGGTACGATCCCATTGGATTGGCATGACGGCCATCTTTATGATAAAGGTTAATCTCGGGATTTACTTTTTGACAATTTACCCAGGCCACCCCGACCGGTGCCAGAACTGCATCAAGTTCCCGAGCAATCTGTTCATATGCCTCCGATATAATCTTTTGTGTTTGCGAACGGTGTTTGTTGGCCCATGTCATATAAAAAATCGTTTTAGCGCCCTGCTTTCTGATCTCTGCATTCAGAAGACGTGCATGCCGATGCATGGATTCCTTGACTTCCAGGGGGCCCCCGCTTCGGTCCTGGAGGACTACATAATCCCACCTTTCACCTTTGATAAGATCCCGAGTTTTTCGGTTTTGCCAGTGCCATTCCAGGCTCACTCCATTCCCAATACTTTGCTCTGCTTCCAAATTTCTCTCATGGCCTGCGACATCCGCTAATTTAACAACCATCTGCGGCATGTCATTGTAATAGGTATGACTATTTCCGATGAATAAAACTTTATAGGCCTTCATATCTGGAATCCCACAAAGTCAGTCCAACAGATTTAAAATCTCTATCGGCTTTTTAATAAGCGCTCCGGCGCCACTCTCTTGCAATTCCTTTAACGGTCTGAAGCCCCAGAGTGCTCCAACCGGAAACATACCGGCAGCTATAGCGGTCTTCATGTCAATAGCAGTATCACCCAAAAAGAGAAAATCCGATGGGAGCATATCTATCTGACGGGCGATCTTTATGGCACCTGCAGGATCAGGCTTCCGTGGAAATTTATCGCGCTGACCAAGGACAACGTCGAAGCTCCAATTTGATAGAAATTCTGTCACACACCTCTTCGTGAACTCATGCGGTTTGTTGGATAAGACCGACATCTTCAACCCGCGGGCTTTCAGTACATCAAGCATTTCTGTAATGCCTTCATAAGGCTTTGTATTTATTTTCCAGTTTTGACCATAATCTTTTATAAGCATCTTAAAGCAAGTAAGGACAGTATCTTCATTGCGCTTATCTTCGGGCAGTGCCCGGGTGATTAACATTTTTGACCCATCACCGACAAAATACCGGTAAGCATCCAACTTATGAGCGGGAAAGCTCTTTTCCTTAAGAACTCTGTTAGTAGCGCCTGCGATATCCTCTAAAGTATCGAGCAGTGTCCCATCGAGATCAAATATAACGGCCTTAAAGGGCATAGGATCCTCTTAGTTAGACCTCAATTGAGTGATAACGCTCAATTGAAAGTTATTTGTTATTCGTTACTCGAAAGAATAGAAACTAATATTCTGTATTTCTATCAAAAGTGAGATATAATTCTGTTTATCTTTCACCTAAAACCAATAACAATTAACTAATAACGAATAACACCTAATTGATTTTTTACTCAATTAGGGTTAGATATTTATTTTCCGTGCGATCTTGTAAGAAAATCATGTCATATTTGCTTGCGTCGGCCGTGTCATACCATTTATAACCGAGTCCCTTACAATCCCTACATGCTTTTCTGGGGATATGTATGGCAAGTATGTGAGAACCAAGGTCCGATGATGAATCGATCCTTATTGCTCCGCTACAATCACTACAAACTCGAATAGTCTCTTTTTGTTTTTCATGGAGACTGTCAGTGTCGTAAAATATATTGCGGTCTCGCTCATCAAGTTCCTTTGCCCCCCGAATTTTTTCTTCTATTTTTCCCTTTTGCTCCCAATTTATTAAAATTTCTTCACCCAACTTTTTTATATAGCTGGTTATCTCGGGAGTCTGACGGATGCTGTCCGGATCGTAGTTAGGCTCCTTTACTTTGCTGTAATCTATACCGGCCATGGCCAAAATTATTCCCACGTTTACATAGGGAAGCGCCCCTTCAATGGAATAACCGCCCTCCAGAACGGCAATATCCGGTTTTAATAGCGAAGTCAGCGCCGCATATCCTTGAGCGGAAAAATTCATATTTGTAATAGGATCTGAATAATGATTGTCCTGTCCGGCTGAGTTTATAATAATATCCGGTTTAAAATCATCAAGAATCGGCAGCACCACATTTTTAATAACATATAAAAAACCTTCTTCAGATGTATGGGGAGGTAGTGGTATATTTATCGTAGCCCCCACAGCATTAGGTCCGCCCATTTCGTTCGGAAATCCTGACCCTGGATAGAGTGTCCTGCCATCCTGGTGGATCGATATAAATAGCGTATAAGGATCGTGCCAGTAAATATCCTGGGTTCCATCTCCATGATGACAGTCGGTATCAACGATGGCAACCTTATCTATATTATATGCCTCACGGAGATATTCTATCATGATGGCTTCAATATTCACATTACAAAAGCCTCTTGCCCCATGCACAACTCGCATGGCATGATGACCCGGCGGTCGTACGAGTGCAAAACCCCTTTCTATCTCTTTATCGAGCACGGCCATACCTATTCTTTTTGCACCGCCTGCACTGATGAAATGAGATTCTGTCGTTACATGCTCTACGTCCGGAACACAGAAATGCACACGCTGAACGTCTTTGATTGTAACAATATCGGGTTTGAGTTCCTGGATACCATCAATATCAAAAAGCCCTTCCTCAAATACCTGATCCTGGGTATATAGAAGCCGCTCTTCCCTTTCAGGGTGTGTCGGACTTATTGCCCAGTCAAAGGCGGGAAAGAATACAAGTCCGGTTTTATATTTTGCGCGTAACACAATTCACTCCTTTTTGAACTTTTATAACAATCTTTCTGCTATAGATTCATACTCATGAATAAGTCCTGGTTTTACTTGCACCTTAATCCTTATATTTTTTCCCGTGGTGTAAAATCCCCGTATCATATTAAACTGTAAGTCTTCAAGAATCTCCATCTCAAGATCGTCAATATTTGCCCCCCTTTGAAGCGCCTTTTGCTTGAGTAGATCAAAAGCTTTCTCAACAGCATCATCTTTTGTAAAACCTTCTTTAACCGATATACTGAATCTTTCTTCAGGTGCTGCAACAATCTTTTGTTCGGTATCTGCAAAAAGCGTAACTTCACATGTTGTTCTGGCGAGAGCGGCTCCAATGGCATTTGCTACTTTCCATCTTGGAGCAACACTGACCTTATAACCGGAAAGTTTTTCAAGATACTCGGCGAAGTGAGGCGCAGGGCCGCCGAGCACGATGATTTTCTTTGGTTTTACATGATATCCTTCTTTTATCTCATGAATGGTATAAACCGGTTTGCGATTTATAAGATTTATCATATCCTGTGCTTCTTCTAAAATCTTTCTGCATGTTTGGTCGACAATTTCATGAGCTGCATTTTCATAGGAAGTCCCGATTCCCTTTGCAATAGATTTAAGACCTTCAATTGATTTTTTTTTATCGCCGTTTTTAATATGTTTCATTACAAAAAAAGCATCGGTGGGTGTAGGTACAGGTCCGCCATAGGCCATGGCAGGTCCGGCCCTCTCAGGCCCGATATTAATTTTTCCATCCTCTACCTTAACAACACTGTCCCCACCAAGCCCTATTGAACGGGTTTCCAAAGAGCGTATAAGAGTTTTGTAACCTCCCAGTCTTATGCCCAACGGCTCTAAAACAGGTATGCGATTTATAAGGACAGCCATATCGGTCGTTGTTCCCCCTATATCCAGTACAAGGCTCTCTTCTTCATCAGGAGCGGAGGCAATCGACCCCATCACGCTGGCGGCAGGTCCGGAAAGTATTGTCCGCCCTGGGGAGTCAATTGAAGATTCAAAGCTCATGGTGCCTCCGTCTGCCTTAAGAATGTGGATGGGAACCATAAGCCCTTTTTCCTTAAGAGATTTATTCACTGCTTCGAAAAATTCCTTATGCAACGGATAAACCGCCGCATTGAGATATGTTGTCGCAATGCGGCGGGAAAAATTCAGATTTCCTGAAATCTGATGCCCCAGAAAGATCTTTGTAAATGAATCCTTTAAAATTTCATTTATTATAAGCTCGTGACTCGGATTTCGTACTGAAAATTTAGAAACCACTCCAATGTTGCGAATACCTTCGTTTTTGAGGATACCGGAAATATTTTCTATTTCATTTTTATCAACAGGCTCTATTTCCCGCCCCCTATGGTCTATAGAACCGGAAACGGCAAAATAGTGACTGTTTGTGCAAAAAAATTTTGGGTCGATTCCAGGACCGCTGGAAACTATCATCCCTACTTGCGGAAGTTTTTTCTGGACAATAGCATTGGTGGTAAGCGTTGTGCTGAGGACAATGCGGTTTATTTTGGCTGGTTCAACGCCTTCTAAAAGCTTTTCAAGGCCTGTCAAGACCGTTCTATAAAGATCTGATGAATCGGTAAGAACCTTTATTTCCTTTAAAAGACCTTCGTTCCCCAAAAGAACAACATCAGTATGTGTACCGCCTACATCCAGGCCTACAATCATGGAATTCTCTTTTGTTTTAATCATAACCAACCCATATGGAAACTAACCAAAATACAATTCAATGTCAATTAAACAAAATAATAGTTAACCGCGCGCAAAGGGCGCGAGGTTCTTAAAAATATGTTCCGATTGACCCGCGTCTAAGCTTCCGAACTAATCGTGGGTCCATTTGAAGCGTTCTACGGCTCACTACGCTAAAATTAAAGAACTCGACCTCGCTACGCTCGGGACTCAAACAGCTTCAATTTTTACGCTCCACTTCGCCAAGAACGCTGAATCAAATGTCCCCAAATCGATTCGATCGGAAGCTTAGACGCTGCATACAGTCTTTGAAACGGAACATTATTTTGAGAATTACTCTAGATTGCCAAGCACTAAACACCAAATACAAAACACTCTCGTAAAAAAATCGCTTTTCTGACTTTTTACGAGACCATCAATATTGACTTATTGAAAAAAAAACCATTTGATGTTATTAAATATAAATAATTCGATTTTTTATAAACAAACATTAACATCTTAAATAGTTTAAGGGAGCGAATTATGGTTAAACTATTATGGACGCCTTCTGATGAGAGAATTAAAGGCACTAATATGTATCGATTCATGAATTTTATTAATGAAAAATACAATAAAAAGATTTCTGAATATAAATATCTTTATGAGTGGTCGATTGAAAACATTCCCGATTTTTGGGTATCTCTGTGGGAATTTGCCGACATTAAAGCCTCAAAACAGTTTGACCAAGTCATTGATGATTTAAACAAAATGCCCGGCGCAAAGTGGTTTTCAGGAGCCCGGCTCAATTTTGCCGAAAATCTCCTACATTACAGAGATGATCAGATAGCCTTAATCTTTAAAGGAGAAGAACAAGAATCTACCAGTATAACCTATGCCCAGCTTTATGATGAAGTTGCTCGCATTGCCAAATCATTAAAAGAAGCAGGTGTTCAGGTGGGTGATAGGGTAGTCGGCTTTATGCCGAATATGCCCGAGACAATTATTGCTATGCTGGCTGCAACCAGCCTGGGTGCAACCTGGTCGTCCTGCTCTCCGGACTTTGGCATAAAAGGGGTACTCGATCGATTTGGGCAAATACAACCTAAAGTCCTATTTACAGCCAACGGATATTCTTTCAAAGGGAAACACATCGATTCCCTTGAGCGTATCTCAAATATCTTAAAAGAACTTCCTTCCATAGAAAAATTAGTAGTGGTACCATACACAGAACAACATCCCGACATCAAAGGGATACCTAATGCCATTCTATATAAAGACTTCCGATCTTCGGAATCTAATCTTGAAATTGAATTTGAGCAACTTCCTTTTAATCATCCGCTTTATATCATGTATTCATCAGGCACCACCGGTCTTCCAAAATGTATGGTGCAAAGTGCCGGTGGAATTCTTATTCACCATTTGAAAGAGCTTATGCTGCACAGCGATTTAAAACGTGAAGATACAATTTTTTATTTCACCACATGCGGTTGGATGATGTGGAACTGGCTTGTCAGTTCTTTAGCTGTGGGCGCGACACTTGTTTTGTTTGATGGAAACCCCTTTCACCCCGTTCCAGGCGCACTTTGGAAAATGGCTCAAGATGAAAAAGTTACGATCTTTGGGACAAGTGCCGGATATCTTGCCGCCCTTCAAAATGCCGGCGTGAAGCCCGGGAAGGAGTATGACCTTAGACCTTTAAAAGCCCTGCTCTCCACCGGCTCACCACTTTCTATTGAAAGTTTCGAGTATGTCTATAGGGAAATTAAAGAAGATATTCAGATGGCATCTATTGCAGGGGGCACGGACTTAAACGGGTGCTTTGCACTTGGAAACCCCATGGGATCGGTTTATGCAGGCGAGTTGCAATGTCGAGGGTTGGGTATGAAAGTTATGGCCTTTGACGAAAATGGCAAACCGGTAAACAACCAGCAGGGTGAACTCGTCTGCGCCGCTCCCTTTCCGTCCATGCCTATTTATTTCTGGAACGACCCGGATTTCGAAAAATATCATTCAGCATATTTTGATGTGTACCCAGCCATCTGGCGTCATGGAGACTATATAATAATCACGGATCGTGGTGGAGTGGTAATGTCTGGCCGATCAGATGCGACATTAAACCCTGGAGGCGTGAGGATCGGAACAGCTGAAATCTATCGTCAGATGGATCAGATAGAGGAGATAGAAGACAGCGTTGTTGTGAGTCAGAATTGGAAAAATGATGTTCGTGTGATCCTTTTTGTCAAAATGGCAGAAGGGTATGAATTGAGTGAAAATCTAAAGAATAAAATCAAAAATACGATTCGCACAAATGCTTCTCCAAGACACGTTCCTGCCAAGATCCTGGCTGTGAAGGATGTTCCCTATACACTAAATATGAAAAAGGTTGAAATTGCAGTCAGAAAAGTCATCCACAACCAGCCTGTGCTTAACAAAGATGCACTGAAAAATCCGGAAGCGCTAGATTATTATGCCAATCTGAAGGAGCTGCAGGAGTAACTTCTCAAAAAGTTATGGGAAGCGCTGTGGTGTCCGGTGATCAGTAATCGGTAATCAGTAATCGGTGTTTGTATGGAACGCTATGCTTCGGTCGGAGAAACGTTTAATTCAATGGTTAACAGAAGCTATCAGCTTTATTAAGTCGTCGACTCAAGCATTCAACGATTTGACGATGTCTTTAATCTTGATATTTTAGTTACTTACTGTTAGAGTAATTTTCAAAATAACGTTCCGTTATAAAGATTGTATGCAGCGTCTGGGCTTCCG
>JAUVVS010000289.1 GCA_030604545.1 Deltaproteobacteria bacterium
GGCTGTGTTCGGAAAGTCAAATAGAGATAACAATACTCGCACCAGAAATTACAATTGTTGTAAGCTGTCAGCTTATAAAATTTTGCGCATCGTCCAATAGGGTGCTGAAACTGTTCAATAAAAGGGCTTGTTCTTTCACGTAACAAAAGAACACCCCTCTCAGCTCTTACTTTTTCTATGCCTCTTTCTCCATTAATCCCCGGCGCTTTGTCCAGCCAGATCAAAGGCAACCCGGCGCGGCTGGCTATTTGGTTAACCCTTAATTTATTGTTTATACTCTTGATCGCCCACAATTCTCGCACAAGAGGTTCCTGTGTTTCTTTCGGATAATATGCCGGATTTTCTTCGTGAACTGAATTGTCATATTCCATTTCCTGCACCGGATTCTCCTTTTGTATCGGCATTATAAATACTTCCTGTGCTTATAGAAAATATCGGTTACAATTTTTTTGCCTGTTTCATTGTGCGAAGCAAAAAACAAAAAGAATAAAGGCCCGCCCTTACTATTTCTCATTAGCATGGGTTCCGGAACGAATTTAAATCCCGCAGCTTTTTGTAATCTTTCCTTTTTGAACCATTCCCCAAGCTTATTCCTACTAAAAAATAAGGTGCGCAAGACAAACACTATACAAGCTTTTTAAATTGAATTCTCAGCGTCTTTCCTTCTTTAACGGCTGCCTTGAAGGTCTTCTCAAGATGTCTCGGATACAGATTTTTTCCATGATATCCAGCCGATCGAAGGGCCTTTTCCAGGCTGATTGCTTTTTGATCAAGTTCCATATAAGAGATAAGCTTAATGGCGGCCTGGTCACAAGAGCAAAAGGTTATTTCTTTTTCTGTTTGGATTAAATAAGCTATTGAGGCGGCCTCTCCAGGGTCTATTACTAACCTTGCCTCTTTTGCTTCCCTTTGCACTTTTTTCAGACTTTCAAGATCAACATTTTAAATTATTACGACATTTTTAATGTCAATATCAATTTTTGTCCCGTCCTTCTTGTAGTATCTTGCCTCCCCAAAAACATCCCGGGTTAGACAAATATCATAGCTCTGGGGTCACATCTTGATCAACGCATTAGCCCGATCGAACTTATCCTTAAATACCTTATCAAAAGGGGGCAAATCTGCTCTTGACTCATTAACAACTGATCTGTACGTGTTAAGTTCGTTCAGAATGTGCTTTGCGTTTATTTATATTGGAAACGCTTTGCCATATTATTAAAATGGTGAAACAGAGTTCTTGTCCAATAAAACAAGGCAGCATGTTTTTTTCTATACCGGAATAATTTCAGTTAACAGGGAACATAAGACGGCCATAATAAATCGGGCATATTATCCCATGTACGCCCGAGCAGATGTCTTCCATTTGCTTTTTTTGTGCGTTTTTTTCCATCCGCGCCCCAGTTGCCCCATTGCTTGAAGAAAAAGGGGATATTTTGTTTTTCACATTGCTGCTTAATGCCTTCAACCCATTCAGGCTTCATTGGACGAGCTTTTGGGCCTGATTCTCCACCAACAATTACCCATTGTATGTTTGTTAAATCAATATCGCCCAGATCTTCAAGTAAAGGCTCGATCGACAAAAAACGTATATGTGTCTTCACTCTGCGTAGCTTGTCAATCCTGGGCACACCGTGCTTTTTATTTTCAACAGAAACGCCAAGCCATGCATTTTTCGATGCATCATATGACTTCAAGAATTGCGCCATTCGGTCCGCGCGTTTTGTTAATATTTGAAAAGTATGTTGTGGAGCGTTTTTTATTACATCAAAGACTTGCCGGATATATACTTCCGGTATATCCTCATGAAACAGGTCACTCATGGAATTGACAAAATAAACAGTTGGCTTTTTTCGGTTCAGAGGTTCCTTCAACCGTTCCGGCTGAAGTGTAAGAGCAAATCCGTTTTCATATCCTTTGACGACCATGGCCTTTAAGCGACGTGCCATGATTTCAGCATAGCAATTTTTGCAACCGGGTGAGACCTTGGTGCAGCCCGTTGTTGGATTCCAAGTTTGTTCTGTCCATTCAATAGCAGAATTTGCAGCCATCAGCTTCCTCTCCTGTCTGCATATTTGCTGAAAATATCTTGCACAATATACTCTGCCACTGGTTTGGGCTCTGGGGTCACATCTTGATCAACGTTTAACCCTACCTGAATTCTGATTTTATCATTAGTTTCAAAGGATTCGAATAATTGATGAAAGCCGCTGCTACGAAAATATCCCACCAAAACATCAAAGTATTTGACATGCTTCAGTGTCTTTTTAAATCGATCAAGCAATGCATAGCCCGGTTCATTTGTGAAAAAGGTTGTGTCGGTAATCATCTGACAGTTTCCTCCATAAATGCACGGAAATCCTCCATGAAAGTAGACCGATTATTATATCCCGGCCAATTCTGATGAATCAGAATACGGGATAATTGCCCCTGTGCCCTTTTTCCGCCAGATTGTCTCCCTGTGTGCAGCATCATACACCATTTGTTCTTCAGGGAAAGTCATTGCGATTTTGCTGATAACCCTTTTCTCTTCTTGTGATAGATGTTCAGCCATTGACTCATCGGCATTTTTTATCTCATCAATCAGATCCC
>JAUVVS010000092.1 GCA_030604545.1 Deltaproteobacteria bacterium
CATATAAATCAATACTGGCAATGGATACGCCCATACCCTGTACGATAAGACCGATATCTGCACCGAGCATGGCACCCATAAACAGGCTTGGACCAAATAGTCCACCATTAAATCCAAATGAGAAACTTGTAATAGTTGCGACAAACTTTAGAACCAGCAGTATCAGGCAAAGATGTAGAGAGATATTACCCGCAATAGCCTGCTGAGTCTCATGACCGCCTAATCCAAGTACAGTAGGAAAGAAAAAACCGATGGCTGCAAGTAATAAACCACCTAACGCTGGTTTTAAACGATTATCAATTTTTATCTTCTGTGCCGAGAGTGCAACAGCCCTTGGTAACGCATGGTTAAATGCAATCGCCAGAGCCCCGCAGGCAAAACCGACGATACCAAAGAAAAGAAACTCATATAAGTTTACGAAGTCAGGTACTTCACCACTGGGTATCGAAAAGTTAGCTCCTAGATAAATCGCGAGTTCTGAACCTGCCACTGAAGCTGCAGCAATAGGTATGAACTGGTATAAACGCCACTGACGAAGTACAATTTCCTGTACAAATATAACGGCTGCTAGTGGTGAAGAGAATGATGCCGCTATAGCTGCAGCCATACCGGCACAACTTAGTGTTAGTTTTTCCTGCTCTTCGAGCTTAAATAATGAGCTTAAACCAGTGCCTGCTGCAGCGCCCATATGAACAGCCGGGCCATATCGACCAACTGATGCGCCCGCGCCAATCGATACAGCGCTGATTAAACCAACACCGAGGCCATCACGTACACTGGTATGGCCTTTATTAAAATGGATTTCCTCTATTACGTGAGATAAACCTTTATTCGCACTATTTGGCATCAGGTAATGAGTCAATAAACCCACAACCAGGCCAAATCCGCAAAGGCTGGTTACATCAAGAAGTGATAATGTGCTTCCTGATAACTGATCGAGAGGGATCGGATGGAAGTAGTTCATGAAAAAGTGGATGGCCATCAATAGGGCTTTTGCGGCTAGCGCTGCTATGAAACCAATAATGATGGCGAGTATTACAGTTCGTGCCATCGTCCAGTCAAGATTCTTGTATATCTTTTCTTCGCTCATACCATCATCCTGTTGTTGTTATAAAGGTAACTGAGGAGTCCGCACTTTTCATTTAAGATACTGGCCGAGGACTAATAACCGAAGTACTTAATTTGGTAGTATTTTTTGGTAGTATTTTTTCTTTAAGCAATGAAAAGTTCTTTTCCGAGGAAAGGATATGGAATTCTCTTAATTTCCAAGGATCCTCACTATTTCTGGCAAATAGTTCGATATCCAATTGAGTTATCTCGTTACCGGTTTGATATGAACGAAGACTTAATCCCGCAGACAAAAAAATCGGCCAAGAACCTGCAAAATCCCAAATATGCGCACCAAAAAAGGCGCCACATCCACGGCCAATCGTTGGCCAACATAAACTTAGAACGGCACAGAGTGGATTCATTACTCGGCAATCGGAAAAATTCCAATCGAATTTTTCAAAGAAAGAGTCATTGGAGATAAATATGGATCGGTGGGAAATCGGGAGGTCAATTGGAGAAATGAGTTTGCGTTTTTCGCTTTCTGTAAAGGCATTCTGTACAAAGAAAGACTGTTCCCCATCAAAATAAAATAATTCTCCAAGCATTGGGAAATAGACCACTCCAAGCCAGGGCTTTAAATCCTTGAGCAAACCTATAGAGATCCCAAAATTAGGCATATGATTCGAAAATGATCTTGTTCCGTCGATTGGATCAATTACCCAAATGAAAGGTGTGTTTTCAAGATGAGAGTGGTCAAAATATTCAGCACTTTCAGCATTTTCCTCATCAATTAGTATATGATCGGATGTGTTAAGTAGATCCTCTATGGCACGATACGCAAGTTTTGATATCTCCACATCCGCTTTTGTTATAATAGATTGGTCTTGTTTCAACCAAAAGTCACTGCTTGAAATTAGTTCGAGAGCAATTTTTCCGCCCCTGAAGACAATGTGTTTTATCCGGTCAAAATATGCTTCTCTCATTGCTTCATCTCACATATTCGATATGCTTGGGATAATTCTCAGAGGTATTGAAAAGCTTTACGAGATCGGTCAGGCTCCTCACGCTTAATGCTCCCTTGTTCTGAAAATCTTCTTTTCCAAACATTTTCGAAATACCAATAAAGTTTATTTTTTTGTCCTTAGCAAAATCATAATCTTTTAAAGAATCTCCGACGAAAAGCACTTTGTCGGGAGGCAATTGATAATGTTGGAGGGTAAAATCAATCTGGTCTCCTTTTTTAAAATTTGGTTCATAACCAAAAAGGTTGTCGAACAAAGCATCAATTTTGTTTAACTGGCTATATTTTGTAATGATTTCTCGTTTTGTACTACTGCAGATAAGTGTTTTAATTTGTTTGCCTTTCAAATACTTCAGCGTAAGAATAGCATCAGGGAAGAGAGAATGCTCAAAAACACTTTCAAACTTTTTTTTCTCGAAGATAGCAGCAACTTCCTGGTTGTTGGAGTGATTGGGAAAAATTGTTTCTAATTGACTTGCAAAGTCCATTCCAGTAGTCTCCAAATACTTTCTTTCAGCCTCTTCTCTGGAGACATTGTAGTTTTCAGTAATAAGTTTTACAGCCAACTCGGTTAAGAAAGGCATGGTATCTGCTATCGTTCCATCAAAATCGAAAATAACAACTTTGATCCCGTTTATCATCCTGAAGGTACTTTTATTGATAAAATAATTCCGTGATAAAATAACTCGGCAAATGACTATGATATTGGTTTGTATCGCTATAACAAATAAGGCAAGGAGTACAAAAATCGGATGAAAATAGCTCATAATGCCCCCGATGAAGAGCAAAAACAGTCTAATGTCCCTCCCTCTCCCCGCAGCAATCCCTCTCCTTTTATATACATAACCAAAATTAACAACTGATGTTGCAGAAGTGTAACTGACCATCAAGTTTCCCACGATGGCTATTATAGAAATGGTAATAATAATCAAAGGATGCCAATTGATTCCCACTATTTCTCTGCTTCCTATCTCAGATAGTGAGTAATAAAACATCCCCAAAAGGATGAAACCATCAGCATAGCGATCAAGGGTTATGTCAGTGAAATGTCCAAAACGGGACGCCATATGCTTGAGTCTTGCAAATTGGCCATCACTATAATCCAGTATACTTGACAACTGTATCAACAATGCGCCTATGACGGCATAACCAAGAATAAAAAATAAACCGCTTACCAGGGATACCATAAAACTCAATACAGAGACCTGATTGGGAGTAAATCCCTTATATATTTTCAGGAGGAGCGGTGTGAAAATCCTGGTTGCAAACGGCGCATTGATATATCGAGTAATCGGACCGGCATGTTTTACTGAGTTACGAATCAATAGCTTTGAGGCTTTTCGGCAATCCTTCTTGGTATTCATTTCAATCCAGTAAGCATTTTCAATATCGATGGCCTTGACTTTCTCTTTTTCAACCATTATGTCTACCGCGCCTGAAAGAGAATCATTGCCTTGAGATAAACTTTCTTCGATAGCGCTGAATATTGCCGGCGAACAGAGAGAAATTCCTGTATCATGAGCGTTGTATTCCTTAATATTCTTTCCTATTTTTAAGATCCTACTTTCTTCGACAAAAACTTTGTTAACATTATTAACCTCCTCAAGTTCTTTTTTCTTGATATTTCGATCTATAGCCAGCACCATCCCGTCATCATTTATTTTTTCATTCTTTAGTTTTACCAGGATCAATTCGTCGAAGATATGATTTTCCCTCAATAGAATAAAATTCTCATCTATCAGGTCTTTCGCCTTAAGAATGGATGTGGCGTATCCCTTTTCCCATTCTTCATTCGGGATACAGGTTATATTAATACTTCTACTCAGACTGAATCTGCCTAGGAAAGGCCTTACTTCTTCCCCATTGTATCCGGTTACCACATAGAAATCAGTTAAACCGGCCTCCTTTGCGGTTAATATCACCCGTTCAATGATGGATAATCCCACAACCGGAATAAGAGGTTTTGAATTGCCTAATGTTGACAATCGGTTCTCCGGCCTATCAGCGATAATTAAGCATTTCATGTTTAATCCTTGTATTTTTCTTTCAAGAAAGGCATGCTTATGGACCTGTGCCCGGAGCCCTTTGCATTTTTTCATTACCTCCCACTTGTTTTGCCTTCAGCTACTTTCTTTTATGCTATTTTTTATGTTGGTTGTTGACTGTGAGGGAAAGTATGGTAGCACGATAACCTTGCCGTTAATACTCTCCATAACCTCTCTTGCTTCTTCAATTGCTTCTTCACTGTGACTTGTACTTTCCATCAGTATGTCAGGCCTGATTTTCTTTACATTCGGTAGTGGTGAATAGGTTTCCTGGGCAACAGCAACATCAACATATTTTATTGCACTTGCAAGCTCTATTCTTTCCTCAAATGTAAGTGTAGGCCTTGGCTTTTTCTCCATGACGGCCTCATCGGTAAGGATACCTACAATTAATTTCCCATCCTTCCCGGCTATTGACTTGGCGTTTTTCATCATTAACAAATGTCCCTTATGAACAATATCCAAAACATAGTAGGAATATACCAATTTCATTCTCATTTCCTTTCAAATTATTTTTCAAAAATCCGGATAGGGATAGGACAGGGGGCGTTTTGCAAAGGTCTCAAAAGATCTTCTTCCCTTCAATACTCCGGCCCATGACATGGTGCAAAACCTTAGGGGCATCCAATCTCGCCAACCTTGGCATAACACACCCGCTATCACACTTCAGTTAACCCGTCAAGTACTCCTGCACGAACGTCCCCCTTCCCTGTGAAACGCCCTGTGCGGTCCCGCATGCGGGGTGTTGTGGGGGCTGGGGGAGACCCCCGCTACCCGATTATGTAAATGATTCCTTGATAGATTGGGATTCCAAAAAATTTCGGACATCTTCCTCACACCCTCTGAAGACTCCCGATCTTTCAAGCTTCAAGGATGATAATGCAGCTGCAAATCTTCCTGATTCTTCAACACTAAAAGCTCTTAATCTCTTGTAAATATATCCAGCCATATAAGTATCACCGCATCCTGTAGGATCTGGTTCTACTGTTCTTGGAGGGAAAGACGGAATGGAATAGAAACCTTCTTTTGACCAAATTAAAGATCCGTTACTCCCCCGTGTGATAATAACTTCATCAATGCCATATGCAGAGAGTTTGACTGCTGCCTCCTTCCTGTTATCGCATCCAGATAGGATCTTCGCTTCATCTTCATCTGCTTTTAGAATGCTAACATAAGTGAGTCCTTCCTCCTTATCTTCCCAGTTAGTGCTCTGTACTCTACCTGTTTCAATTTTTCTCAGAAATCCCTGTACATCCAATGATATTTTTCCCTTTTTTGAAAGATATTCCAAAATTTCTACAGGAATATCTCCTTTAGTTAGAGGGCCAAGATGATAAATTCTTGAATGTATGTCTGGTATATCTTGTATGTTGAAGGGTTCTGCAACGGACGTTACATTTTGTATCCTAACGTCCAAGTTTTCTGGATATGGATATATGTTTTCAAAGGCAGTTGTCTCAGGACTATTTCTGTAAAAGATACTTGTATTGTCTACAATTAATTCCTTTAATAAAAACTCTTTGTCTCTCTCTGTAGCTTTTGTAACTAAAGCAATATTTGAACCCAGATTTTTCAATGCCATTGAGAAATAATATGCTGCACCGCCTGGCTGCTCTGTTTCTGAATTCTTTATTCTTAGGGTGTCCTTTGTTATGTGTCCAATAGCGCAAACATCAAATACGCTCGGGAAGTTTACTTTACTTGCCACTATTTCAACCCCAGTTAAGTTTCATACATCTGTAGCGAATCATCACTTTTTGAAACCTTCTGAAATTTGTGATAACTTGCCTACATCATGCATCAGCATAACACCAAAATCATCGAATATTCACCCATATCTATTACGAATTAATAGCAGGTTTCAAAAAGAAATCGAAAACCCGCTCACTCCTATTTGTACAGGAAAGAACTCAAGAGAGCAAGTCAAGTTTTAAACTGGCTATCTGATTGAGATTATGAAAGCTTAAAAGTTTCCAAAGTATATCCAACAACTCCTTTCAAAAAAGCATTTTCAATTTTTCATCAATTTCTCCACAGAATCAAACTGGGCACTTTATGGTTATAAAAAATTACGGAAAAATAGATTCATATTCAGCAAAGGGATATCTATACAGAAATCAAAGCAAAACTATAAGAAATGGTATCGGCTAACGTGATGGCTAAGGAAGATCAGAGTAATCCTGTTTGTGTGATAAATACGTCCATGGGTGACATCTATATTGAGCTCTTTGCTGAAGAAGCTCCCCATACTGTGAAAAATTTTATAGAACTGGCAGAAGGAAAAAAAGAAGATAAAGATTCTACTGAGAAACCGAAAGTCAAAAATCCTTTTTATACCAATTTAATATTTCATCGAGTAATTAAAAACTTCATGATCCAAGGAGGATGTCCTAAAGGAAACGGAACCGGCGGACCAGGCTATACTTTTGAAGATGAAATAAATGCTATAGCTTTGGGTCTTGACAAAATAAAAGTTTTGCAGCCCAATGGAGGGGTACATCCATATCTTTTGGTTCAATCACAGCAGGATTTTTCTCAAATTGTGCTTATGCCTTTAGCCCGTAAAATGGGTATTAAATCTCAGCAGCAATTCCAAGACCGGAAACAAGAAATACAACTGAAGCTATCTAAATTGACCCTAAAAGAATGTTATGAAAATTTGGGATACCGATATAACGATAAACTTAAATCTCATTTTCCTGAGCGTGGAGTAATCGCCATGGCTAATTCAGGTCCGAATACCAATGGTTCTCAATTTTTTATTAATTTAGTGGATACCCCTTGGTTGACGGGAAAACATACTGTCTTTGGGAAGGTAATCAAAGGAATGGAGCTTGCAGATAAGATCGGTGAAGTTTCAGTAGATAAAAGGAATAAACCAATAAAAGATATTAAAATTATTTCCATCCGGCTTTATGAGTAAAAGCATCAAGATAAATAGACATACAGTATCTCTCAGACACAAACAGGGAATTATGGGAAAAACTGCAAAAGACTCACACTTAGGACAGTAAAATGAAAAAATTCGCTCTGTTTCTATCTTTTCTTCTTGCTGTCTCCCTGACAACAGTAACAGTATACGCAGACTGCAGAGGATGTTACTCGCGTCATGGTGGAGTTTACTGTGACGATGGAATAACAAAGTGTCGTGATGGAAGTCCTCTATCTTCAAAATGCAAAGCTAAAGGATGCAGTAAATGCGAAGCTGTATCCGTAAAAAAATTACGGGATGCAGCGTCACCAAAGACACCTGGACACAGTAACAGTAAAAATTCTGTTACTGTATCTACTC
>JAUVVS010000090.1 GCA_030604545.1 Deltaproteobacteria bacterium
AAACAAATACAATAGTTTATTGAACATCGACAAAAAGTTGTCGATTTAGTGCTGATAAGCGTCTCGAGTCGTGTTCCGGAGGAATGTAATGTCGCTGTTGAAAGTATATTATGAAAAAGAAGTTATACCCAAGCTGATCGAAAAATTTAAATATGCAAACATCATGCAAGTTCCAAAACTGGGTAAAATTGTATTGAATATGGGCTTGGGTGAAGCAATTCATAATATTAAGCTACTTGATTCAGCCGTTGAAGAACTAATGATTATAGCAGGGCAGCGCCCTGTTATAACCCGCGCTAAAAAGGCCATTGCTGCTTTTAAACTGAGGGCGGGAATGCCGATAGGAGTTATGGTCACTCTTCGTAGTAAACACATGTATGATTTTTTTAATAAACTGGTAAACATTGCTCTTCCGCGTGTTCGTGACTTCAGGGGTGTTTCAGGTAAAGCGCTTGATGGTTACGGTAACTATTCGCTGGGAATCAAAGAGCATATAATTTTTCCTGAAATTGATTATGATAAGATAGATAAAATTAAAGGGCTTAATATAAGTATTGTTACGACAGCAAAGAACGATAATGAGGGAAGAGAGCTTCTTAGATTATTAGGCATGCCATTTAGGAATTGATGATTTTCAATCGTCAACTAAAAAAGGAGGATGATTTGGCAAAAAAAGCGCTTAGAATGAAGGCAAATAAAAAGCCTAAATTCAAGGTGAGGGGGTACAACAGATGCCCGATTTGCGGCAGACCAAGGGGTTTTTTGAGAAAGTTTGGAATTTGTCGAATTTGTTTTCGAAACCTTGCTTCGCAAGGGAAGTTCCCTGGAGTTATTAAATCTAGCTGGTAAGTTATACTTGAAATAGGGATTATTTTCTTAATTCCAGATCTCGTTAAGTCGTTGCCTCAACCACTTAACCACTCAATCATTTGACGATGTCTGAACCTAAAACTTAAAACGTTTATTATAAGGGAGAAGATAATGGCGATAAGCGATCCAATTGCCGATATGCTGACCCGAATACGCAATGCTGGAAAAGCTAAATTTAATAGTGTTGATATTCCAGGGTCGAAACTAAAGACCGAATTGGCAAAAGTTTTAAAGGATGAAGGATATATAAGAAATTATAAATTCATTAAGGATAATAAGCAGGGTATCTTGCGTCTTTATTTGAAATACAGTGAGAAAGGGTCTCACAATATTTTAAGCCTTATGCGTATCAGCAAACCAAGCAGGCGGGTTTACGTAAAAAGCAAAGACATAAAGCCGGTTTATAACGGCATGGGCGTTACTATTTTATCCACATCTAAAGGGATAATAACGGATAAAAGAGCCCGTAAAGAAAATATAGGCGGTGAAATTCTCTGTAATGTTTGGTAATGAGAGGAAAAATATATGTCCCGAGTAGGCAAAAAACCGATTCCGATACCTGATAAGACAATAATATCATATAAAAACAGGGTATTTACAGTGCAGGGTGAAAAGGGAACACTTACAAGAACAATCCATTCCTCTGTTGACCTGAAGATAGAAGACAAAATAGTGAATGTAAACATAGTTGCCAATGATAGATTGAGCCGATCTTTGCAAGGTCTAACTCGCAGTCTGCTGGCAAACATGATTAACGGTGTTAACAAAGGCTTTGAACGTGTTCTTGAGATAAACGGAATCGGTTATCGCGCTGAACTTAAGGGCAACAGTATCACACTTAACCTTGGATATTCACATCCTGTTATTTTTGATCTTCCGGACGGTGTGTCCGCACACCTAGAAAAGAATAATGTTATAAAGCTATCTTCAATCGATAAAGAGTTGTTGGGGCTTACTGCTGCATCAATAAGACAATTAAGACCTCCAGAGCCTTATAAAGGTAAGGGCATTAAGTATGCTGAGGAGCGTATACAAAAGAAAGCTGGAAAAACTGGTGCTAAACAGTAGATTTTCAAACTGGACATAATTTACAGGGTTAAGAAACCATGGAGGCCACAAAGGCACTAAGACACCAAGATTATAGAATGTTATTGTTAACTGGTTTTATTGCAATACATTTTTTTCAGATAATAGAGAAAATTATATTTTAATTTCCTTTGTGTCTTGGTGGCTGAATAATATAGATCTGGAATCTAAAGAGACGCAAAAAGATGAATACATCAGATTTAAAAAAACAGGCACGTTTAAAAAGAAAGAAAAGAATCAGAAAAAAAATTGTCGGCACACAATTGCGGCCTAGGCTGAGTGTCTTTCGAAGCGCTAAACATATTTATACACAGTTAATTGATGATACTCGTGGCCATACTTTGGCTGCGGCGTCAAGTATGGAAAAAGCCGTAAAAGAACATTCTAAATCTAATAACAACATTGTTGTAGCAAGCTTTGTCGGAAAACTTGTAGCGGAACGCGCCATTAAACTGGGAATAAAAAAGGTAGTATTTGACAGAAATGGTTTTTTATATCACGGACGAATCAAAGCCGTATCAGATGGTGCGCGTGAAGCAGGATTAAATTTCTAGATTAATTTAAAATAGAACGGAGGAAGTGGACATTTGTTAAAACAAGAGACAGGTGAAAATGAGTTAATTGACAAGGTCGTTCATATTAATCGAGTTGCAAAAGTAGTAAAAGGAGGTCGCAGGTTTAGCTTTAGTGCGATCGTAGTTGTTGGTGATGGAGATGGAAGGATAGGTTATGGTCTTGGGAAGGCTGGAGAGGTGCCCGAAGCAATCCGTAAAGGAGTGGAAAAAGCAAAAAAGAACATGATCAAAGTGCCTTTGGTTGATGGAACAATACCTTTTAAAGTTATAGGAAAGTTCGGTGCAGGACGGGTCCTTTTAAAACCAGCATCTAAAGGAACCGGCGTTATTGCCGGCGGGGCTGTACGTGCGGTGCTTGAGGTTGTTGGAGTTAAAAATATTCTTACGAAATGCCTAGGATCGCACAACTCTCATAATATAGTTAAAGCTACTATTTTTGGGCTTAAACAACTTCAGAGCAGAGAACAGGTGGCCGTTAGACGCGGTATACCTGTAGAAGAACTATGAATTGACGATTGTTGATTGAAGATTGACGGTTTTAAGAAGGGTCTTTTGGATTCATTAAAAATCATCGATAAAAAATCGCCAATCATCAATCAAAAGGAATAATATATGACTGGAATATTGAAAGTAACTCTTGTTAAAAGCATGATAGGAAGACCGGAAAAGCACCGCAGGATATTGCGTGGTATGGGATTGACGAAGATCAGCAGAACCGTTCAGCTTAAAGATACACCTGCTGTTTGGGGTATGATCAAAAAAGTATCTCATTTGGTAAAGGTTGAGGAGAAGGTCAATGAAGCTAAATGAATTGTCACCGGCAAAAGGATCACATAAGCCCCGAAAACGCCTGGGACGTGGCGTTGGGTCAGGTACAGGCAAAACAGCCGGAAGAGGGACAAAGGGATATAATAGCCGTTCCGGCGGCGGGGTAAGACCTGGTTTTGAAGGCGGCCAAATGCCTCTTCATCGTCGCTTGCCTAAACGTGGTTTTAAAAATATTTTCAGAAAAAATTTTGCAATAATTAACATACGTGATTTATCAAGGTTTAAAAAAGGAAGTTTGGTTGATGAGGCTGCACTTGTTGGCAAGGGACTCGTTAAGGGAAAGAGACACGGCATTAAACTTCTTGGCCACGGTGAAATTAAATATCCGCTTTCAATAAGGCTCAACAAAATCAGCAATAGCGCCAGGGAGAAAATAGAGGCTGTTGATGGAAATATAGAGGTTATATAATATGGCTATTGGCGGGTTCCAGAATATATTTAAAATACCTGAGCTGAAAAAGAGGGTTATATTTACATTTGCGCTTTTAGCGGTTTATCGTATCGGAGTACATGTTCCGGTGCCGGGTATTGACAGTATTGCCCTCGCTTCATTTTTTGCAAGGGCAAAAGGAACTTTGCTCGGTCTTTTTGATATGTTTTCAGGCGGAGCCTTTGAAAGGTTATCTGTATTTGCCCTTGGGATAATGCCTTATATCAGTGCATCGATAATACTACAACTTTTAACGGTGGTTATTCCCCACCTAGAACGTTTATCAAAGGAAGGCGAACAGGGACGTAAAAAGATTACTCAGTATACCCGTTACGGTACTGTAGTATTAAGTATCATACAGGGGTTCGGTATTAGTGTCGGCCTTGAAAAAATGAGCTCCCCCGGGGGCGCTCCGATAGTCCTGTTTCCTGGCTGGGAGTTTAGGCTTATGACTGTCATTACTCTGACAGCAGGAACAGCATTTATTATGTGGCTGGGTGAACAGATTACCGAACGGGGTATAGGTAACGGAATTTCTCTAATTATATTTGCCGGTATTGTGGCAAGGCTGCCGAATGCAATAGGAAATACTTTTCGTCTCCTTTCAGCCGGAGAAATGGGAATTTTTCTGATTCTGATTTTACTTGCATTTATGGTGCTTGTTATAGGCCTAATTGTATTTGTCGAACAGGGCCAGCGTCGTATATCTGTTCAATACGCCAAAAGGGTTATAGGTAGAAAGATGTATGGGGGCCAGAGTACCCATCTCCCATTGAAGATTAATACTTCCGGTGTAATACCGCCTATATTTGCTTCATCTATTATGATGTTTCCGGCTACTATAGGACAATTTGTAGGGGATAAGGGTTCATTTTTACAGGCTATCGCTTCCGCCATGAGCCCGGGCCATATAATTTATTACTTGTTATTTGTCGGGTTGATATGCTTTTTCTGTTACTTTTATACTGCTGTTACCTTTAATCCGGTTGATGTTGCAGATAATATGAAGAAACATGGGGGCTATATTCCAGGTATTCGGCCGGGTAAGCGTACTGCGGATTATATAGACAAAGTTTTGACCCGTATTACTCTTGGCGGTGCAATATATGTTTCAGCCGTATGTGTGCTTCCTTCAATTTTGATATCAAGGTTTAATGTTCCTTTTTATTTTGGAGGTACTGCTTTACTTATCATTGTAGGAGTAGCAATTGATACTATTTCACAAATCGAATCTCATATGCTGACACGCCATTATGAAGGTTTTTTAGCAAAAGGAGGAGCCAGGATAAAGGGACGATACTAAAATTGATAAATTCGTAAAAAGTCAGAAAATCAAACTTTTTACGAATTCATCAACATTGAATATCTGAAAAGATGGGAGTTAAAATATGCCAAAGGAAGAACCAATAAAGGTGGAGGGTAAAGTGATTGAAACTTTACCCAATGCAATGTTTAAAGTTGAGCTTGAAAACAAGCATCAGGTGCTGGCACATATTTCCGGAAAGATGCGTATGCATTTTATAAAAATCCTGCCTGGTGACACGGTTACGGTTGAGATTTCACCATATGATCTCTCTCGCGGTAGAATAACATATAGGGCAAAATAGCCTTGTAATCGAAATTTAAAACATCCACGTCCCGAGAAAAGGGGTGAATTAGATGAAGGTTAGAACGTCAGTAAAGAAAATGTGCAATAAATGTAAAATAATCCGCAGAAAAGGTGTTGTAAGAGTAATCTGCACAAATAAGCGCCACAAACAGAGACAAGGATAGAGGAGGACGGATTTTGGCAAGAATTTCAGGCGTGGATTTACCTAGACGCAAGCGAGTTGAAATAGGGCTGACAAGCATTTATGGTATTGGTAGAAGTACGTCAAGACGTATTCTCGAAAAGCTTAACATTGAAGCCGATACCAAGACAGACGATCTATCAGAATCAGAAATTACCAGCATCCGCAAGGTCATAGATAATGAATACAAAGTTGAAGGAGTGCTCCGTACAGAAATCTCCATGAATATCAAACGATTGATGGATCTCGGATCTTATCGTGGGCTTCGTCATCGAAAATCGCTTCCCGTTAGAGGACAACGGACAAGTACTAATGCACGCACGCGAAAAGGACCAAGAAGGGCGGCTGTAAAGAAAAAAGGCGGAATTAAAAAGAAATAATTTTCATTCAAAACATTGATGGTCTCGTAAAAAGTAAAAAATTTACTTTTACGAACGTTTTAAGTTTAAGGTTTTAAGTTTTAAGTATCTGTAAATAATTGTAATACCATAACTTCAAACCTAACACTTAAAACCTAAAACTTGATGAATTCGACTTTTTACGAATTCATCAACATTATAATCTCGTAAAAAGTCTGATTTTGCTCACGCCTTAAGCATAGTGAATTTTTAGAATTCATCAAATATCCGCTCATAAAGGATTTTAATTATGGCGAAAAAAACCAGTACAAAAAAGAGAGAAAAGAAAAATGTCCCAAACGGTATTGTACACATTCAATCTACATTTAACAATACGATAGTTACAATAACAGATCCGGCAGGAAATGTTGTCGCATGGTCAAGTTCAGGGGTTCAAGGCTTTAAGGGTTCACGAAAAAGTACACCTTTTGCCTCTCAGTTAGCAGCAGAAGACGCTGCTAAAAAAGCGATGGAGCATGGCATGAAAAATGTGGAGGTTTATGTTAAGGGCCCCGGCGCCGGTCGTGAATCTGCACTACGATCGTTGCAGGCCGCGGGATTCAACGTTGTGATGATTAAAGACGTGACTCCTATTCCACATAACGGCTGCCGGCCGCCAAAAAGACGCAGGGTCTAGGGATTGAGGTTAATCGGCACGATTGAATAATAAATCAGTATTAAAGAAGATTGATGAATTAGTAAAAGGACTAATTCATCAAGTTTTAGGGAAACTACCAATATTAACTATGGGAGGAAAATTTGGCACGTTACAGAGGTTCGGTTTGTAGATTATGCCGACGCGAAAACTTAAAATTGTTTCTTAAAGGAGATCGTTGTTATTCAGATAAGTGTGCTTTTGATCGAAGAGGTTATCCACCGGGCCAGCATGGTCAAAGACGTCGCGGGAAAACTTCTGATTATGGTTTACAGCTTCGCGAAAAGCAAAAGGTAAAACGGATGTATGGTCTTTCTGAAAAGCAGTTTCGTCTATTTTTAAAAAGGGCAGAACGAAAGAAGGGTATTACGGGCACCAATCTTCTCATTTCGCTTGAACGCAGGCTCGACAATGTGGTTTATCGTTTGGGTTTTGTAAATTCGCGTTCACAGGGGCGTCATTTTGTAAGACATAATCACTTTCTTGTTAATGAGAAAAGGCTTAATATTCCGTCATACCAGATAAAAATAGGTGATATCATTGAAATCCGGAAGAAAAGCCATAATATTCAGGCAATAGGAGACTCACTGGATGCCGTGGTTAGAAGAGGAGTTCCACAGTGGCTTGATTTAGAAAAAGAAAACTTAAAAGGAGTAATTAAGAGTTTTCCGATCCGTGAAGACCTAACAATGCCAATCCAGGAGCAGCTTATAGTAGAACTTTATTCTAAATAACTTTCTTTATAACCTGTATTCAATAAAAATCTCATTTTATCCTGTAGCTAATTGAAATTACTATATTCACTTTATCGATTTTATGGGCT
>JAUVVS010000221.1 GCA_030604545.1 Deltaproteobacteria bacterium
ATACAAAAAAGAGCTACGACATTACAATTGTGGCATAAAAAACAAATTTAAAAATCCCCCACGCCATATGCGAACGGATCGGGAGGGGTAGTTTGGAACGGTTAAAAGAAAAGCCTCAGTATAGTTTTTTGGTCAATACAGGTCTGTATGTAATGAATCCAAGCGTAATAGACCTGATTCCTGATAATCGATTATTCCACATCACTCACCTAATGGATAAAATAATAGAAAACAAAGGTACAATTGGTGTCTACCCTGTCAGCGAAAAGGCTTGGATTGATGTGGGCCAGTGGTCAGAATATCATAAAGCATTGAAAATGATTGAGGGGATTTGATGATAAACGGAAAGTCAGTATTAGCAATTATCCCTGCGCGTGGCGGGTCAAAAGGACTGCCGGGGAAAAACAAAAAAAAATTGTGTGGCAAGCCTTTGATTGCATGGAGTATTGAGGTGGCTGAGACTTGCAGCGCTATTGATCGAGTTGTCGTGTCAACAGATGATGACAAGCTTGTTGATGTAGTAAAAAAATACGGCGCAGAATCGCCTTTTGAGCGACCCGCCGAATTAGCTAACGATACCGCATCAACAATAAATGTCATATTCCATACGATAGACTGGTTAAGGGATCATCAAGATTTTCGACCTGAATATATTCTGTTATTACAACCAACCTCACCATTACGAACAGTAGAAGACATCGAAGGTACCATCCAAACCTTAAAAGATAAAGATGCCCGGGCCGTTGTTTCAGTCTGCGAAACCGATCATCATCCATGGTGGTCAAACATATTACCAGAAGACGGCAACATGAAAGATTTTTTAAGGCCGGACATCCTTAATAAGCGCAGGCAGGATCTGCCTGTTTTTTACAGGCTAAACGGTGCCATATATCTGGCCGATACGGATTACCTGTATGAATGTAATGGCTTTCTCGGCCCGGATACCTTCGCTTATAAAATGCCAAAAAACCGATCAGTTGACATTGATTCCGACCTGGATTTTAAGCTGGCTAACTTGTTGATGGAGAAGCAAAAGTGTCTTTCGGAATAAGAAGGGTTTGGAGGATCGAAACAGATCATGGCTGAAGGTATAAGGCAGATAACCAAAATAATATATTTTATCGAATCTCCTTTCAATCGGAGAGACTATGAAAGGCTGGGGGTTGAGGTTTTTATTAAAAATGGATTTGAAGTTTACGTGTGGGATTTTACGCCATTCTTACATCCTGAAGTTTATCGAAAAGTGAAGGTTCCGGATCCTATAACTTATGAGAAATACCGACGGTTTTTGACAAAAAAGGAGGCATTATCCTCTATTCTAAAAGAATCCCAAGGTTCGTTTGTTGTATCCTATATAGGATATAGGCCTAAATCATTTCCTATTTTTAAGGCACTTTCTAAAAACAGGATCCCGTACAGTGTATTTATGTCCAATGCTCTTCCATCAATTATTCAAAAACTACAACCAATTGATATCTTGAAGAAAATATTACGAGCAACACCCAACAAGCTCATTAATTATGTTTTTGCCCGTATTCCGTATAGATACTTGGGCATTAGATCGGCTCGCTTTAATTTGGCTGGAGGCGAACTGTCCACTAAATATTATAAATATCCTGTTGGCCCAAAGACTGAAACGCTTTGGTTACATACTCTGGACTATGACATTTATTTAAAAGAACGGAATAAGTTAGTTCAAACTAACAAAAATACGGGTTTGTTTCTGGATGAATATCTACCTTTCCACCCAGATTTTATACATCAGCAGATACCCCCTCCAACCACTCCCGAAGAATATTACCCACTTCTTTGCAGATTCTTTGATTTTCTCGAAGATAACTATGGCACTCGCATTATTATTGCAGCTCATCCAAGCTCCAGATACGAGGAACTTCCAGATTATTTTGGTGGGAGGCCTGTTATTAGGGGAAAAACAGTTCAGATGGTGAGAAAATCAGAATTTGTGATCGCACATTCCAGCACTTCTCTTAATTTTGCTGTCTTATTTGGCAAACCGGTGATCTTTATAACGACAAACAAATTACAACAAAGTTCTCATGGCCCGTTCATAAAACTAATGGCTTCATGGTTTGGCAAACGACCGATCAACATAGATAATCCGATAGAAATTGATTGGGATAAGGAGTTTACGATAGATAAAGAAGCATACTCTAAGTACAAGAATTGTTATATCAAGAAAAACGGTTCTGAGGATCTTCTTTTTTGGCAGGTGGTTAACAATAAGATAAAGGAGCTCAATGTTTAAAGTGTTACCCTCATGACCACTGATTCTCTCAAAAAACGCTATCTTGCCAAGCTTTTTGCCATTCTTGTTGGCCTGATTATCAGCATTATAACTCAAGCCATTATCCCAAGAGGGCTGGGACCGCGAGTGTATGGGAATTTTAGCTTTCTCTCCAATTTTTTTGTCAAAGTCGTGAATTTCCTGGATATGGGTACATCCATCGGCTTTTATACGAAATTATCGCAGAGACAGAGGGACTTCGGGCTTGTTTCGTTTTACCTTTCATTTGCGTGTCTGGTTCCTTTTTTCTTGATCATATTTGTGGGATGTATCCATGTGACAGGTTCTTACACCACTTTTTTGCCAGATCAGAAACTCTTTTACATCTATCTTGCGGCAGTATGGGGAATCCTTACCTGGTTTGCCAAGATTGTAGACAAGATGGCCGATGCCTATGGAGTAACGGTATCTACGGAAAAAACCAGGATTATCCAAAAAGGAATAGGGCTGGCCCTTATCCTGACGCTTTTTTTTGCCAATCGGTTGAATCTGACCAATTTTTTTTTCTATCATTATTTCATTTTGATATTTTTGGCGCTGGCTTTTATTTGGGTAATGGAGCGCAAGGGTTATTCGCTGAAGCAAAGCTGGAAACTTTCCCTTGCGCAAGTCAGAACGTACGCAAAGGAATTCTACAATTACAGTCATCCTCTTTTTGTTTACGCACTGGTTGGACTGATTGTCGGGATATTGGATAGGTGGATGTTGCAAAAGTTTAGTGGAAGCGTCGAGCAGGGTTTTTATGGCCTTTCCTACCAGATTGGAGCTGTCTGTTTCCTTTTTACCTCAGCCATGACTCCCCTTATCACCCGTGAATTTGCCATTGCATTTGGTGAAAAAGACCTTCGGGAAATGGCTCGACTTTTTCGCAGATATATTCCCATGCTTTATGCTATTGCCGCTTTTTTTGCCTGTTTTATTGCAGTGGAAGCGGACAAAGTCACATTTATTATGGGCGGAGCAAAATTTCATCAAGCGGCACTGACCGTGACCATCATGGCTTTTTACCCCATTCACCAGACCTATGGACAGTTGAGCGGATCCGTTTTCTATGCTACAGGACAAACCGCACTCTATAGAAATATTGCCGTTGCCTTTATGTTCATCGGCCTTCCGGTAACATACTTCTTAATAGCACCAGTAAACATGATGGGTTTGAATGCTGGGGCAACTGGGCTAGCAATCAAAATGGTGTCAATTCAATTTATAGGGGTAAATGTTCAACTCTATTTTAACGCCCGACTGCTTGGCCTCAGATTTTGGCGGTATGTGGGTCATCAAGTGGTTAGTATGGGGTGCCTGTTAGGGATTGCATTGCTTGCGAGGATCTGTATAGATCGAGGCTTAGCTTTACAGAATAAGGTTTTTTGCAGTTTTTTCCTTGCTGGAGGCTTGTACACATTCATGGTCATGACGTTGGCTTATTTTCAGCCCATTTTTTTTGGGCTTAAAAGGCAAGACATACAAATTTTGGTCAAGTCGGTGACAAAGAATTTCAGCCGGGTTTGAAGTTTTAAATACGTATGGCATTAACCGAGCATAAGAAATATCAAAAATTACCTTAAGGATAACAAATGATTGATTCTCATTTAATTCAACGAATAGTATGCCCATGTTGTCATACAACATTAACCGAAGATGATAATAAGTTGACGTGTTCTGAATGCAATAGGACATATCCAATTAGACGAGGTATCCCTGATTTTCGCAATAAAGATGATTATTGGTGCAACGTAAACCGGGAAAAGATGCAATATTTAAATCGCAGAGCCGAGGAGACAGGTGCCTGGCTTAATAGCGCAAGAGAAGTTATTCCGGAGTATGCAGATCATTTTATTCCTTTTTATCGAGCTGACAGTCAGTTTTTATGGCCTACAACTAAAGATTCAATAATATTAGATGCAGGAAGTATGTGGGGTGGTCTTACGATTCCAGCAGCACAGTTTCATCGCGAAGTTTATGCGGTAGATAAGACAATAGAGACTCTTGAGTTTTTAAAGATTCGCGCAGAGCAGATGGGTTTTAAAAATATCCATACTTTTGCCGCTCCTATAAGATCTCTTCCCTTTTCGGATAATTTTTTTGACCTTGTTATTTTAAATGGGGTTCTGGAATGGGTCGGGTTGGAAGAGGATACAATACTGGAACAACATTGGAAAGGGAAAAGAAGCGAGAAACAAATATATTTTGAAACCCCAGAAGAA
>JAUVVS010000103.1 GCA_030604545.1 Deltaproteobacteria bacterium
GATCTACATCTTTGGCAAGTTTTATAAGGTTTTCGCTGAAGTCAGTATCACCTGAATAGACCACCGATATTCCACCAGGGCTGGTTATTTTATAAGCGATACTTTCTTCGTTATGCTCAACAGGAACCGATTCTACTGTAAAATCATCAAACCTGCGGGTGTCATAAGAATTGTTATCAAGCTCGACGATATTTAAAAGACCCGGTTTCAACTAGATCCATTGGCCATAGACCGATTTTAACTTTTCATAAAGTGACGTAATTCCCGTTCCGCCAACAATTACAAGAGGGGTTTGTCGTTGATTTTCATCAGAATATTTGGTGGCAAATATAAATGGAGCCAGCTCACCTGTATGATCCGGATGAAAATGACTGTAAAATATATAAGAGATATCGAATATCTTTGTTTCGGTTTCAAGAAGCCTATGCATAGTACCAGGACCGGAGTCAAACAGCAGATTTACTCCGGCTATTGTCATTAGAACAGAACAAGAACTGCGCTTAAGGGATGGCACACAAGTTCCTGAACCCACAATGGTTACAACAGTATCACTAGATTTGGTTGTCATTTTTTTTTATTTTTGTAACTGTTCTCTTTTCAATCCTGTTTATAATCCACCTCTGCAATTTTTGATTATCCCTGTAATCGACTATCCCCTTTAAATCTTTAACAGAAATCTCAGCTCGGGCCATGCCTTTATGACCGCCTGCAGAACCAAGTTTGCAAAAGCTTTGTTTTGCAACATTTCCGGCATTCTTACGAATGCCGTCGTTTCTGAAAACAATTATCAATTTTTTATCACAAATACCGGAAACAATACTCCAGTTAATGGAATCAACCCTCATGAAAAAATCGGCAATCAGTACACATACATCCGGATTTATCACAGTACCAAGGTGGATAAATACTCTGGCTTTGCGCCTGCATATATTCTGCAGAGCGCGTTTAAAATATTTTAAAAATTCGATTCGCAGGTCTGCGTGTTCTATCCTCCTTGCGAGGTGAATATTCGCATGTCTAAATAGAAATTGAAATGTCCGGACATCCTCAATCAAGGTCTGCCCTTCAAAATTGCTGGTATCTGTTTTAATGGCATGAAACAGGCCGGTAGCCAGTTTTACAGAAGGCTTTATTTTAGCGGCCCTTAAATATTCCGTCATTATTGTTGCGGTGGCGCCATATGCTGGGCGGATATCGAGAAAAGGGGCAGAGACTCCTGTATGGGGATGATGATCAATAATGACATCGGGAATAAATTTTACAAATGCTTCATTATGCTCAGGCTGGGAATCGACCATTACAATGCGGTTAAAACGGGTTTTATCTATTTCATCTATGTGAATGAGATTAACACCCAAAAGACGAACCATGGCTAAATTATCAGGGCGTTTGATAATATTGAGATTAGATATTGTAACACTTGCTGTTTTGCGCCAAAGGAGTCTCTTAACGGCCATGGCGCTTGCAATGGCATCAGGGTCAGCATTAATTAGGACCAGAACATTATCATCGCGTGAAAACTGATCATAAAAACGACGTAATTTCTCGGAAGCAGAGCGTATCATATAGAGTATATTTTTTAAGTTTTAGGTGTTAAGTTTTAGGTGTTAAGTTTTTCTTTTCCTGTAATAACAAAAACTTAAAACTTAAATCCTAAAACATCCGTAAAAGTCATTTTTTGGCTTTTTACAAATTCATCATAATTATTATGATAAAAGATATTTTACAATAAAATTTTCAGGTTTCAATAATTTCTGTCATTTTAATGGCGTTTTACCCGAATAAAAATTATTTTTGCGTGAGCCCTAAGTCGTATTAAAAACAATACGATCTCCTTCCACATCGGCTTTAATATTTGTTCCTTCCTTAATTTTTCCCTCGAGTATTTCCATGGCTAATGGGTTTTCTATATACTTTTGAATGGCACGTTTTAGAGGACGTGCGCCAAAATTAGCATCATATCCCTTTTCGGCCAGCAATGACTTTATGCTCTCTGAAAGGGAAAGGTCAATTTTGTTTTCAGCAAGCCTTTCAGCAAGCCTTTTTATCTGAATCTCAACAATATCAACTATTTGTTCAGGAGTAAGGTTGTGAAAGATAATGGTTTCGTCAATCCTGTTTAAAAATTCCGGCTTGAAATTTGCCCGGAGCGCTTCCGTCACTCTTGCTTTCATTTCATCACGGTCATGTGTCCCCAGTTCCTGTATCCACTGGCTTCCCACATTGGACGTCATAATGATGATGGTGTTTTTGAAATCGACAGTCCTTCCATGACCATCAGTCATGCGCCCGTCATCCAATATCTGAAGAAGAACATTGAAAACTTCAGGATGAGCTTTTTCAATTTCGTCGAAGAGCACAACAGAATATGGTCGCCTCCGTATAGCCTCTGTAAGATACCCCCCTTCCTCGTAACCAACATATCCGGGAGGTGCTCCAATGAGTCTTGAAACAGCATGCTTTTCCATATATTCCGACATATCAATTCTTACAATTGACTGGTCACTGTCAAAGAGAAATTCAGCCAGAGCTTTGGCAAGTTCGGTTTTTCCGACACCTGTCGGGCCCATGAAGATGAATGATCCTATGGGTCGGTTTGGGTCCTGCAAGCCGGAACGTGCACGGCGAACTGCATTTGAGACGGCTAATATTGACTCATGCTGTCCGATTACCCTTTGACCGAGGTGATCTTCCATATGTACCAGTTTTTCCCTTTCACCTTCGAGCATCTTGCTCACAGGAATTCCGGTCCAACTTGATATAACTTCGGCAATATCTTGATCATCAACTTCCTCCTTGAGCATTTTACGATCCTTTTGAAGCTGGTAAAGATTTCTATTGGTCTCGTCCATGCGTGCTTTAAGATCTGCTGCTTTTCCGTATCTGATTTCAGCAACCCTTGCCAGATCTCCTTCCCTTTCAGCCTGCTGTTCTTCAATACCCAGTTGCTCATGCTCTTCTTTAATTTTTCTTATGGTCTGGATCAGATCTTTTTCATTTTGCCAGTGAGCCTTCATTCCCAAGATTTCCTCTTTCATGGCTCCCAGTTCCGTTTCAAGTTTTGAAAGGCGTTCTTTTGATGCCTGATCAGATTCCTTCTTCAAGGCTTCACGTTCGATTTTCGCCTGGGTTATCTTGCGCTGAATTTCATCGATTTCCACAGGCATACTATCAATTTCGATCCTGATCTTGGAAGCACATTCATCGATGAGATCGATTGCCTTGTCAGGAAGGAATCGGTCAGCAATATACCGGTTGGAAAGGGTAGCTGCCGCAACGATTGCTGAATCCCTAATTCTTACACCGTGGTGAACTTCGTATTTCTCTTTAAGTCCTCTAAGGATAGAAATAGTATCCTCTACATTAGGTTCAAGCACCATTACCGGTTGAAATCGCCTTTCAAGAGCGGCATCTTTTTCAATGTATTTTCGATATTCGTTTAGGGTTGTAGCACCAACGCACCGGAGTGTGCCTTTTGCAAGGGCCGGTTTTAACATATTGGATGCATCCATCGCGCCTTCGCTTGCCCCCGCGCCAACCAGAGTATGCAGCTCATCAATAAAAAGGATTACCTCTCCTTCTGCTCTTTCCACCTCTTTTAAAACCGCTTTTAGGCGATCTTCAAACTCGCCTCTATACTTGGCGCCGGCTATAAGGGCTCCCATATCAAGGGCAACAAGCCGTCTGTTTTTCAGTGTCTCCGATACATCTCCCTCAACAACTCTTTGGGCAAGACCTTCGACAATTGCAGTCTTTCCAACGCCTGGTTCACCGATGAGTACAGGGTTATTTTTTGTTCTTCTTGAAAGAACCTGAACAATGCGTCTTATTTCATCATCACGACCGATAACAGGGTCGAGTTTACCCAAGCGGGCAAGATCGGTCAGATCCCTACTAAACTTGTCAAGTGCTTGATATTTTTCTTCGGGATTAGGGTCTGTTATGCTTTCAGATCCTCTGATTTCCATTAGTACTTTTAAAATAGATTCCCTGGTTATTCCATTACGATTGAGAATCTTTGCAGCTTCAGCATTTTTTTCATCTGAAATTGCCAAAAGGATATGTTCTATACTTACATATTGATCCTTCATTTTGGCGGCTTCGGCAAAGGCCGCAACAAGGATACCCTTGGTCATTTGAGAAATATAAACATCTCCTATTGAGCTTATTTTTGGTAATTTATCAATAGCTTGTGTCAACTCATTGGCAATGTCGTCAGGAGAAACACCAAGCTTATGGAACATGGCTCTGGCAATCCCCTCTTTTTCATCCAGCATAGCGGAAAGCAGATGTTCCGGTTCAATCTGCTGGTTACCACTCTGTGATGCCAGGGATTGGGCATTTTGAATAAGTTCCTGTGATTTTATTGTAAATTTATCGAATCTCATAAGCATCTCCTTGTAATTTTATTAAATATTCAGCGCAAAAAATAATCATTCTTAAATCAAAAACAAGGAAATGATCAGCGGAAAAGAATCGAAGGGGACGTGGATTTATAGAACTTATTAAATAGGTTTTGAATAACCACCTCCTAAAACAGCAAACAAAATCATAAGGATTATTGCTTGAATGACCCAGCCAATGATGCAGACACCTATAGCACGTAGTGTGCTCTGATAATCAAGAGCTTGCCTTACAGCAATAACCATAGCTATTAACATCCAAATTGAAGTGATTAAAAAAATGATTCCGGTTAATCCAGGTATGATAGCCAATACTCTAATTAACCCTGGAGAGCTTGAAAATCCGATGGTTCGCAATAGTTCACCATGATCAGCTTTGGTCTGCGGCTCAGGAAGGATTTTAGCTCCGACAAAATATGTAATATAGGCCCAAACATACCAAGCAATGAGAGCTGTGACCGCCCCGATAATGATTCCCTTTGCTCCTATTGTTCCTATGCTTCCTATTCCGGCTGCTATACTGGAAAGAACAACAACTCCCATGGCTTGACCCATTGCTCCTTTATCAGCCTCAACCTCTTCATATAGGTTAACATCGAGCTTGGCAGCACGAACAATGCGATTTATATAGCTTTGCATTTAAACCTCCTACAGTGAAAGAATATAACTATTAATTATGATAGCTTCGTAAAAAGTCAAAAAAATGACTTTTTACAAAAGTTTTAAGTATTATACGATCCAAAAGTAGTCTTATAAAACGGCATTAATTATTGATTTGCCTTATGTTCATCCGGTTTTATTACAAATTCATAGCAGATTTCAAAACATAATCGCAACAATATCAAATATTAGTATCGAATGTCAAATTCTGAAAAACAAAAAACACCAAAAAGGCGGGTTTGATAATGGATTAAACTTGTTTCACTTAAGATTGTGTCAAAAACGTAGTGAAAGGCAGCTTAGGCCGCCATCCATTTTAATGACCTCACTTATGTCCAATTCAATGACCGGCGTTCCAAATGACTCAAGCTTTTTCTTCGTTTTGGGGAAACCTTTTGGAGTCAGCAAGTTATCATTAATTAATAATGTGTTTGCTGCAGGCTTCTCGTCCTTTTCTATCAATATTTTATTGTATTCATTGAACTCAGGCCTGCTTGCATATTCTTCAAACATCAAAAGTGTATCTTGGCCGATGTAGTTTACTCCGCTTTTCAAGTGAAGAGCCTTTATTACCGGTAAAGTGGACCAGGTGAAACCCTGTCGTCCGGCTGCCTCTCCTAGCTGGAGGGCACCTTCTTTATTGGTGCGCTTTGAAAGGCCGATGAAAAAGTGTTTTTCAACCAACATTACATCACCGCCGTCCAACAATCCTGGCTCACGGATAAACTCAAGCTCTCTGAACTTTTTTAATGTTGGGGCTGTTTTTTCTGTCTCACCGAGACGGGAATCATCTCCGGGGCGGGTCACCATTGCTGTTTGGGCCAACATTACCGCCGTATCCTCAATAAAGTAAGAATCCGGAAAATCCGGCTCAGGGTCCAAAACCACCATCTCCAAACCCAAAGAACTGAGGGTTTCAACGTAAGTCTTATGCTGTTTACATATCAATTCATAGTCAGGCTTTTGCTCCCAGCTTACACTGGTCACGCCGGCAGCAAAATTAATGTTGGGTTTTCTTACTATTGCCTTGATAAAAACCATTTATACACCTCACCACAATAAATTGCAAAACGGCCCTGAGCCTATATATAGAAAAAATCTCCAGAGATCAAGTTAAGCTTTGAAGTAGCTATCTGGTATAGAGCGGTTTTCTGTTTATTAGCGATTGTAATACACTGCTTCCTATGTTAAGAATATCTGCAAGGAGGATGATTATGGGACTTTATGACTTTACATTCTACGATCTTATAAATCGCAACGCCGTCAGCTATAAAGAAAAGGCCGCATGGTTCGAGGCCGAAGATAGCCGGATTCTTATCTTTTCACAGTATAAGGAAAAGGTGGATCGCCTGGCATGCGGCCTCCGGAAATCAGGCATCAAAAAGGGAGACCGCATTGGTGTTTTGGGGAAAAATAGTCTTGAATATTTTCTTCTTTACGGTGCCGCTGCGGCTTTGGGCACAATTATGCTCCCCATTAACTGGAGACTTTCTGCCGAGGAAGTGGGTTTCAATCTGAATGATTGCGAGCCGAAAATGGTTTTTGCAGACAGGGAATATCAGGAACTGATTCAAGGCATTAAAGAAAAACTCCCATCAGTAAAAAAATATTATAACTTGAGTCAGGAAGGGGGCAGTTTCCTTGCTTTTGATGCCTTGATGGATAACCATGATGATCTTGATCCGGACGACGTATCCACGGATGACGGGTTTGTCATTATACATACGGCGGCTGTAGCCGGCAGACCAAGGGGTGCATTGCTGAGTCACGGGAATGTTCTCTGTGCGGATATGCATTTTGACTATCTTTTAAATGTAACATCTAAAGATGTGCATCTGAATCTTTTACCTCTTTTTCATGTGGGGGGTCTCTTCATGGCCACTACAAGCTTTCACGCAGGGGCTTTGAACGTGAATATGAAGAAGTTTGATGCGGC
>JAUVVS010000229.1 GCA_030604545.1 Deltaproteobacteria bacterium
GAAAATCAGAAGCTCTATGATTGCATGATCGATACTATGATGAATAAGCTCAACTACTGTAAAACATGTGCACAAAAAACAATCGAGTATTTCTGCTCGCAGGAGGATGAAAATTAAAAATATATGTAACCGTTCACGGGTTCAGGGTTCACGGTTCAGAGTTCAACTGTTAAGGTAGTTAAAGTCTATGATTTTGAATCTAATACAGAATTCATTCGAGCCTTAAAATTAGCCGAGCTAGCTTGCACTGAGATTAAAAGAAAAAATATGAAACAGTCGTAAACCCTGAACCCTGAACCTCTGAACGGTGAACTATTACAAATATATCAATTTTGCTCTCTTTTCTGAAAGAAAAGAATGCATCAAAAAAACAGAACAATAATATTCTTTAATCTTGGTGCCTTAGTGCCTTTGTGGCAAGATATTTGAGTAGTTACAAATAAAAATAAATAATTATGAAAAACGAACTTTTAAAACTTTATAATGAATTAAAGAAAAACGGCCTGACATCAGAACAGGAACAAAAAATTCTTCTCGAATTACACGATAACGGCACACATGACATTCCTGACACGTCATCTGACAATTTACTTGACTACGGAGATGCTGGAGCCAATATATTCTCCTATGCGCCTGATAATGTATACGAATACAATGACCTTTCTACACTGCAGGACATGCCGCCGCCAAGGCCCAGCTATACCAGCAGTATCCGCTCTATCGATGAACTTCTTGAACGGGATAAGCAAAGAGAAAAAGATGGATTCCCAAGAAAAATAAGAGTTGGTCGATTGATCAAGCCGGGCAAAGGGGGTAAGGATAAGGTCGTAGTCGTTCCCACCACTGTGGAGGAAAAATTTATTCATGATGCATTGAAAACCTCGGAAGAAGGCGCGTCAGGCGGTTCAGGAGACGGTGAAGAGGGAGAAGTTATCGGCGAACAGCCGGTCAGATCACCGGATGCATCGGGTACCGGCCCCGGCGAAGGTGAGGGTGGCCAGCACGAACTGGAATCAAGCGCATATGATCTGGGCAAAATTCTCACCGAACAGTTTGAACTCCCCAACCTAAAAGAGAAAGGTAAAAAGCGTTCTCTTACCCGATATACTTATGATCTGACAGACAGGCATCGAGGATTTGGACAGTTTCTGGACAAAAAGGCTACGCTGCGAAAAATTCTGGAAACCAATATCACTCTAGGCAATATTCCCGATATAACCGATATTGATCCTTCTCGCTTTTTAATCTCACCGAACGACATGATCTATCGTATCCTCTCCCGCGAAAAGGATCTCGAGTCTCAGGCCATGGTCTTTTTTTTGAGGGATTATTCCGGTTCCATGGTCGGCAAATCGACTGAACTGGTCGTGACCCAGCACGTATTGATCTATAGCTGGCTTTTGTACCAGTATGCCATGCAGGTTGAATCCCGTTTTATCCTTCATGACACCGAAGCAAATGAAGTTCCGGACTTTTACACCTATTACAATTCAAAAGTTGCCGGAGGCACGAAGGTGGCTTCCGCTTACCGTCTGGTCAACGAAATTGTGGAAAAGGAAAACCTTGTCCAGGATTACAATATTTATATTTTTCATGGCACTGACGGTGACGATTGGGACACGGATGGGAAAGAAACCATTCCGGAGCTAAAAAAGATGCTCATCTATGCCAACAGAATCGGGATCACCATTGCAGAACATGCAACCGGTACCAGCCATAACACCGAAGTTGAAAAATACATTAAAAATTCAAGATTGATAACTGAAGAGCCTAAGTTGCTTCGACTCGATGTCATGGGTGAAGATGCGGATGAACCGCGTCTAATTGAAGGAATAAAGAAGTTAATAAGCGAGTAAACTGTAGAATGGAATTGATTGATTTACATACAAAAGAAATCATGGAGGGTTGCAAGGAAAGAGCCCGAGATGCAGGCCTGCACTTTGAGGACGAAACATTAGAGTATATTGTAACCAACCGGGACCTTCTGGAACTGTCGCCGAAGGTGATGATCCCAACCCTTTATAATTACTGGGTCCACGATGTGGAAGTCCTTAAAGAAAAAGGGAGGTATGAACTTTATCCTGGGAATCCCTATGAAACCGTCATTAACACCCGCCCTGCCATCTCCTTCTATAATGATAACAACCCGGATTGGCTTAATGTGATGATCTTCTACCATGTTCTGGCACATATAGATTTTTTTCATAACAACATGTTCTTCCGCCATACATGGGATTATGATTTTACAGGTCAAGCACTTTCAGATAAGAGGGTAATTGCCAGGTTAAGGGCGAAACATGGAAGATGGGTGGATTACATTATTGAATTTGCACGCAGCGTAGATAATTTAGTGGGATACTATGACGAACTCTCACGGCTGAACCGCCCACCTGTGATTGACCGTTCAGAACTTCTCGATTTCTACTTTGACGTATTTCTGCAGGCCATAAAGAAAGTGAAGATCACCAAATATGTTAAAGAAATCGAAAGATACAATGACTGTATAAATGAATACGGTGATAAGGGTGAATCGTCATTTTTTTCGCATGTGAACAAGCAATATCCTGAATTTGAAGCACTCTATAAAAATAGCCTCGAGGAAAAGTCCCATCACAGGATAGATCTGATCCAATTTTTGATGGAAAGGTCTGATTTTTTAAATAAAGATGAGAACAAGTGGATGAAAATGGTGATGCAGATTGTTCGCAAAACATCCATATTTCTCCAGCCGCAAATCCGAACAAAAATCATGAATGAAGGGTGGGCCAGTTACTGGCATGAAAACCTTTTCCTGCAGGATGACCGTATTGAAGGACATGAGGTGGATTTTGCCAGGGTCAATGCAGGCGTCACTTCATTACCCCGAGTGGGACTTAATCCATATGCACTGGGTATGCGTCTGTTTTACTATATTGAAGAAATGGCCGATAAAGGCAAATTTTCCTTTGAATTTCGGCGCCTCCTGGATGCAAAGGAACGGGATAAATATAATTCAAATACTGGAGAGGGACAAAACTTTATTTTTAGAGTACGCGAAAATTATTGTGACTTCACCTTTGTAAGCATTTTTATCGACCAGGATTTTATTAATAAGAATAAATTATTTGTCGCCGGGAAACGGTTGAATAAAGATAAAATGGTTTGGGAATATTATGTTAAGAGCCGGAAAGTTAAAGACTATCGCCAGATGCTGCTCGATTCTCTGTACCACCCCCCTCATATAGAGATCGACTTAGAAAAAAGCACAAACAACTCTCTGTATATTGTTCATTACTTTGAGGAAAAGCCATTGGTAAATGAGTACATCAATAATACCATGATGGGAATTGGATATCTCTGGAACCACGCAGTACATTTAGAGACAAGTGAAGCCGTGCCAATTTCTCCACCTTTAAAACAACCACTTTCTTCAATTTATCCGACGCTGAAGGAAGATGAGCCCAGAGAAGTAGAAGTGAAATGGCAGCGTGTTTTTTATACAATGGAAAATAGAAAACTTTCGAAAAAAAATTTATAAAGAACTGACTATCATGGAAGACATCGAAAAAGCTATTCAAAGTCTGAATCGTAGCATGATCGAGCAGGATCAACGTTCTCCCATTCCCTTTGAAGAATTCCTCAAGGTGATTACTGCCAGGCCAACAATAGCAATACGCAATGTTTTTCAAGTGTTCCATGACATGGTCAAAACCTATGTCGGAGAAGGTATCGATGAGTATCACGATGACCCCGAATCCATTAGTTTTGTCTCTTATGACTTCAGCAGGTTACTTGTTGAGGACGCAGACCACCCGTTCTTTGCCGACAGACTCTTTGCCAACCGGTTTATCAACCATATCGAAGCATTAAGGCGCGGTGCACAGCAAAACAAGATTTATATTTTTGACGGTCCCCCCGGCTGCGGAAAGAGCACATTTTTAAATAACCTGCTCAGGAAATTCGAAGAATATACAAACACTGAAGACGGCTCACGGTTTGAAACGGTCTGGAGACTGGATCGTAAATTATTTGGGGGTTTCACAGAGCATGAAACCATGCCTTTCATCGAGAAATTGTCTCAATTGATGGATAACTATGTACAAAATCGGGATGAACTTTCTGATAACCAAAACTTCCCACATTCAACACGAACTCAGAATAAAACTTTTAAAGAGCAAAATTACCCATATTTAGCTGAAGATTATATTGAGGTTCCATGTCCCAGCCATGATCATCCCATTTTGATGGTCCCCAAAAATTACCGCCGACAGTTTTTGGATGATCTGTTTAAAAATGACGAATTTAAATGGAAACTTTATACCGAAAAAGAGTACGATTGGGTATTTAGGGACAATCCCTGTACAATTTGCAGTTCCCTATACCAGGCCTTTCTGAGTAAGCTGAAGAGTCCTTTAGAAGTCTTTAAAATGGTGTATGCACGACCTTACA
>JAUVVS010000178.1 GCA_030604545.1 Deltaproteobacteria bacterium
CCGATATCAGGAGATTCAAGGAGCTTTTGCCGACTTAACAGAGATTGTAAGGGAACGGTTTGCAGGGATCCGCATCATAAAGGCATATAACAGGGAAAAGGAAGCGGTTTTAAAGCTGGAAGAGATGTCAAAGGACTATGTGGGCAAGAACCTAAAACTGGCGAGGATTACCCAAACTTTTTTCCCAATGATGCTCCTTTTTTCCAATTTAAGCCTTGGCATCGTCCTCTATCTCGGCGGGCGGCAAACCATATACGCAACCATCACTTCCGGAGATTTTGTTGCGTTCATTAGCTATATTGGACTCCTTACATGGCCAATGATGGCCATGGGATGGGTTGTAAACCTTATACAGCGGGGTAAAGCATCACTCGATAGAATCAATAAGATCCTGGAGACACGCCCGGAAATAGATAGTACGCCGGATGCAAGACCTATTATGAGGGCTCGGGGAGAGATTGTTTTTGAAGATGTGATATTTTCTTATGAATCCGGGTCTTGCGAATCAGATTATAAATCCGGCATATTGCCGGCCCTTGCGGGCATCAATATAAAATTGGAGCCGGGAAAGACCCTGGGTGTCATAGGCCCCCCGGGCAGTGGTAAAACAACTTTATTAAGCCTTATACCAAGACTCTTTGAAGTATCCCAAGGATCTATCCGACTCGATGGTATAGATATCCACAAAATCCAACTGAATGATCTCAGATCAAAAATCTCCTTTATGCCCCAGGAGCCTTTTTTATTTGGTGGTACAATCCGGGAAAATATTACGTTTAATAATAAAAAAGTCAAAGAACCGGAGCTGATAAAAGCGTCTGAAGAAGCATCCTTGTATGAAACAATAAAATCTTTCCCTAAAGGTTTTGAGACAATTGTTGGTGAAAAGGGTGTCGTCCTTTCAGGCGGGCAGAAGCAGCGCATTGCCCTTGCCCGTTCATTATTAAAGGATACACCCATACTGATCATGGATGATCCCATCAGCCAGGTCGATTTGAAAACAGGAGCAGCCATTATAAAAACGATCCGATCCATGGCCGGGGAAAAAACGATCATTATCGTCTCACACCGACTCTCTGCTGTTCGATTTGCTGATTTCATTATCACACTTGACACCGGTCGCATTGTAGAATCCGATACACACACAAAACTGATGGAACATGGCCAATACTATGCAAAAACTTTTCGCCTTCAGGAAATAGAAGAGGAGTTCAATGCGTTCTGATTTTGGATATACAGAGGAAGAGAAGCTTGGCAAACCTTATGACATAAAAATGTTAAGCCAGCTCTATCCCTTCACAAAACCGTATAAGCGTTTGATCTTATATTCTATTTTGCTCGTTATCATTATTACGCTGTTGGATCTTTCCCTTCCATATATTACCAAAATCGCAATAGATCGTTATATTGTACCTCCAATCGTATCCACACCTTCGGAAGCCCCAAAAGTTCAAGACGCTCCGGACCCACTTGAAAGTAAAACCAGGTATTTTAAAGCTGATATAACTGACGTCAAAATCGAGGAGATTGTCCATAAATATAAAGATAAATTCAAAATATACGGAACATCTGCCTTTATTGACTTTAATGATCTGCAAAACCTGGAAAAAAAAGATCTCTTTGTATTACGAAAAAGTGATCTTGCAGGAATCAGTTATATAGTCATATGCTTTCTTGCCATTGTACTCGCCAATTTTGGACTCAATTTTTTCCAGATTATGATAATGGAATATACCGGTCAAATGGTCATGCATGATCTGAGGATGACGCTTTTTAGACATATTCAAAGCCTGTCGGTTTCCTTTTTCAACCGTAATCCCGTTGGGAGGCTTGTTACTCGTGTCACCAATGATGTTCAAAATATGCATGAATTGTTTACCTCTATTATTGTATTTGTGTTCAAAGACTTGTTTTTGCTTCTGGGAATTACGGTTGTTCTTCTTAGTATCAACTGGAAATTGGCTGTTGTTTCCTTTACGGTACTCCCTTTTGTTTTATATGCCTCTATCCATTTTTCAGGCCTTGCCAGAGATGCTTTTAGGGTTTTAAGGATTAAAATAGCAGAAATAAATACTACGTTTACTGAAACCATAGGCGGGATAAAGGTTATTCAGCTTTTTATGCAGGAGAAGGAAAATTATCTCAATTTTGAAAAAATTAATCACGAAAACTACCTTGCCGGAATGCGGCAGATCCGGGTATTTGCCGTGTTTATGCCCGTCGTCGAAATTCTTGGAGCAGTTGCCGTTGCTGTTGTTATTTTTTATGGGGGAAGCGGGGTCTTTAAACAGAGCATAAGCCTTGGTGCACTTGTGGCATTCATTTCTTACATAAAAATGTTTTTTAGACCCATAAGGGATATCGCAGAAAAATATAATGTCATGCAAAATGCCATGGCATCGGCCGAAAGGTTATTTTTAATCTTAGATAATAATGAAAGATTGCCCCAACCAGCCGTTGAAACGGAATCAGGATTTCCTGCTTTGGAAAAAATCACAAAAATCGAGTTTAAAGATGTATCATTTGCCTATATTGCGGATGAAACAGTTCTCAAAGGGATTTCATTTAAGATAAGTGCCGGTAAAATAATAGCGATTGTCGGTCCAACAGGTTCAGGAAAGACATCTCTTATAAATTTAATCACCAGGTTTTATGATCCAACATCAGGGCAGATCCACGTGAACGGTCTTGATATAAAAACACTTAAACTTTCTGGTTTAAGATCAAAAACAGCTTTGGTTATGCAGGACCCATTTATATTTTCAGGAACCATTAGAGAAAATATCATTCCTGGCAAAAACAATATTTCTCAAGAGAAGATGGAATACATCCTGAATGCATCAAATTGCAAACCCTTTATCGATAAACTGCCAAACGGCCTTGACACCATACTCTCTGAAGGAGGAACGTCGATTTCAAGCGGAGAACGTCAGTTGATATCAATTGCAAGGGCTTTTGCTCGTGATCCCGACCTTATTATACTGGATGAAGCAACTTCATACATAGATTCAGAAACAGAGCACAAAATCCAGGATGCACTTTTTAACCTGATGAAAAACCGAACGGCTATCGTTGTTGCCCATCGCCTTACAACAGCCCGTAAAGCCGACAGGATAATCGTACTGAACAGAGGTCGGATAATCGAAATGGGTGCACATGATGAATTAATAAAAAGAAAAGGGTTTTATTTTAGATTAAATCAGTTGCAGGGCTGAGTTCAGACCTCGTTAAGTAGTCGATTAGTTGAGTGGTTAAGTATCAATATACCTGGAAATATATCCGATCATTTTTAGCATCATCGTAAAATACACGAGAGTAATTTTGATGAATTCGTAAAAAGTCGAATTCATCACGTTTTAGGTTTTAAGTGTTAGGTTTGAAGTTATGTTATTACAATTACTTATAGATACTTAAAACTTAAAACCTTAAACTTAAAACGTTCGTAAAAGAAAATTTTTTACTTTTTACGAAACCGTCAATTTTAGATGTGCATTTATATACTCGGTTTGCCCGGTTGAATCCTATAATTAAACAACCTCACGAACGCAAGCAGGTGATTTGCGCCCAAAATTCCTGATATTTAAAATATTTCGGATAAAACTAGCAGATTGACAACGAGACACGTATCTGTTATTTAAATTTCAATCGCCGGTATCTGGATGAGAATTTTCAGCTGTCAACGGGCTGACCCCGATTCATAAACAACACGTTTTAGATGATCTGTTATAATTAAATGCCCTCTTGGAATGTTTTCTATAATTTCAAACGCTAAAGCAAGAAATTCGATTGAACATTGATAAACATCTAACTTTTCATGATCTAACATTGAGACCTATAGATTCGAAAAAAAGATGTCCGCGGGGATAAAAGACTATTCCGGGATTTGTTGTTAAAATATTACTTGCCAAATTAAAATACACATGATATCAAGCGGCGTTTTTTATATTTAATATCAAAATAATTTATATCAAAGAGCAGGTAACAAATACCGATTCCTATATTTGATAAACTCGTAAAAAGTCATTTGCGAGCGAGATTGAGCATTTTTGGAAAAAGATTCATGAAAAGCTGAACGTTAAAAATTGTCCCGCTATAGCGGGATTTGAGGGCGTTAGCCCGAGTTCTTGCAATTTAGAGAAGCTTTTCAAGAATCCCAAAAATGGTCACAGAGCGAGCAAATTGTACTTTTTACGAAACCATCATATTTATTAACCTAAAATTAATTTAAAGGAGGATTTTAAATGGCTTACAATGCAGTAGAAATGGCTGACTGGCAGATCTCCGAGGCGGCAGAAGCAAATATGCCTACGCCGGATGAGTGGAGAGAGAAACTTGGTCTTGAAAAAGAAGAAATGCTTCCCATGGGCAGACTGGCCAAACTTGATTTTCTCAAAATCATAAAACGGCTGGAAGATAAGCCCGATGGAAAGTACATTGAGGTGACTGCGATAACACCCACCCCGCTTGGTGAGGGAAAAAGCACCACCTCATGTGGTCTAATGGAAGGTATGGGTAAAATCGGCTTAAATGTTGGAGGCGCTCTCAGACAGCCTTCAGGCGGTCCCACCATGAATATTAAGGGAACCGCGGCCGGAGGCGGCAATTCCCTGCTTATCCCCATGACCGAATTTTCCCTTGGGTTGACTGGTGATATCAACGACATCATGAATGCCCACAACCTGGCCATGGTAGCAATGACCGCCCGCATGCAGCACGAGCGCAATTACAATGACGAACAGCTACAAAGGCTAACAGGCATGAGACGTTTCAATATCGATCCAACTCGCGTGGAACTGGGCTGGATCATTGACTTTTGTGCTCAATCCTTAAGAAATATTGTTATAGGTCTGGGCGGACGTATGGACGGCTTTACCATGCAGTCAAGGTTTGGCATTGCCGTCGGTTCAGAACTTATGGCCATCCTTTCCATTATAAAGGATTTGGCGGATTTAAGGAAGCGTCTTGATGAAGTCACGGTGGCTTTTGATAAAAGCGGCAAACCTGTTACCACCGGCGATCTTGAATGCGGCGGCGCTATGACGGCATGGATGCGAAACACTATCAACCCGACCCTTATGTGTACGGCCGAATACCAGCCTTGCATGGTTCATGCCGGACCTTTTGCCAATATCGCCGTGGGTCAGTCTTCCATCATCGCTGACCGAATCGGTCTGAAGATGTTTGATTACCATGTTACCGAAAGCGGGTTCGGGGCCGATATTGGATTTGAGAAATTCTGGAACGTAAAGTGCCGTTACAGCGGCTTGAAACC
>JAUVVS010000180.1 GCA_030604545.1 Deltaproteobacteria bacterium
ACAAACGAATTCCGGGTTTGTTTCCGAATCGAATGCTTCCGCAATATTGTGCACAGTTCAGATTTGTGAGGTGAACCTACAATTTCTGAACCCTGAACCTCTGAACCCTGAACCCGTGAACGGTTACCCTAATTGTAAAATTTTAACCTTATGAAAGTAGGGCTCCTGTGAAGCATTTTAACACCGCTTTACTTCAACAGGCCAAATTATAACAATTTTTCAATGGCATGCCAAACCGCATCTTTTCCCTGCCTTGATTTAGCAGAAAAAAGGATCAATTCTTTTTTATCAACAGAAAGGGCTTTTGCTATGGAAAGATGCTGATTTATCTGTTTTGTTTTGGAGAGTTTATCAGCCTTTGTCAGTATCAGAATGCTATAAATATTAAAATAGTTAAACCAGTCTATAAAGTTTAGTTCTTTCTGATCAGGCATACGTCGTATATCCATGATAAATACCACACCCTTTAATGTCTCTCTCGTTGAAAAGTATGTCTCAATCATGGGGCCCCAATTTTTCTTTACAGATTTTGGGACCCTGGCATATCCGTATCCTGGAAGATCCACAAACGAAAAGGTTTCATTTATTACAAAGAAGTTAATAAGCTGAGTGCGCCCGGGCGTTGAGCTTGTTTTTACCAGATGTTTCCGGTTGACAAGAATGTTGATCAGTGAAGATTTTCCCACATTGGAACGCCCTGAAAAAGCGATTTCCGGCAAAACAGCAGGAGGATACTGAGATGACTTGGCAGCACTTTTAACGAATTTAGCGGATTTTATAATCACCTTTATCTACCCCTTGAAACACAGAGATTCATATTCCGTATTCTGTCGATAAAACTAATTTTTTCTGATCCTGAAAAATCCGGTTTAAACCTTAAGGGAGGAAACAATCTTTGTCCGAGATGATAGTGAATGCTCACGCTCAAAAATGCATCCAAGACAATCTGTGATGATAACTTTTAGTTTCTCATGAAGGACAGAGTAAGAATAGAAACGCTGGGCCAATTCATAGTTACTCGTTGCCATATTCTCACGATACACCGGATTTGTTAACACTTTTCTTGTTTGGCGAATTGCCTTATCAGATACATACCCTTTAATTTCTATAACAGAAAATCCTTTTGGTTTGATATCCATTTCGTAAATTGAATAGGTGTTTACAACGATCGGTTTATGGAAATATATGGCTTCCAGAAAAGCATTGCCAAAACCCTCTATGTTGGATGGATAGGTAACAAGGTCTGCATGTGGATAAATATCTTCCAGGGTATAAACCTTTCTTCCATCTTTCAAGAACCCTCTTCGTTCATTAATAATATTTGAAACAAAAATGGTTTTAACATCCATCATCTTTGAATATTTTCTTATTCTCTTCTCATAATCATGGCCTTCATCCCCGGAGGCATGTGAAATAACAAGCTTGGCTTTCATTCCAAGCCTCTTTACAAGTTCTATTGCATGCTCAATCCCTTTCCGTTTGACTACTCTTGTGGGTTGTAAAATTAAAAGTTCATCATCTTCTATTCCGAGGGATTTTCGAACATCTGATGCATAGTCATCCACGGGAGGAGGTGGATTTTCAAAGTCCATTACATTGGGAATTATGTCCGCTGAAATGCCTGTTCTAAGACTTAACTGGTTATCAGCAGAAGAGTTGATTACCACATGCCGGATTGAAGGCAAATGGGGCGGGAAGGCCATGTTAAGGTATTCCCAGACGGCGTTTGTCATAAAATGCTGTCGTTCCCAGAAGAAATCATGATGATGAGCGATTGCGGGCATTCCGGTTTCAGATATTACCTCTGTTAATGCAATGCCAAGAGGAATATTAAGCGGTATTGTCAGGGCATTTTCAGGTACTAAAAGATCAATATTGAATTTCTTTATAAATTCGTAAAGATGGTCCTTTAACAACTTCTTAAATATATGAATCTTTTGCGTTGTAGAGCGCTTTCGCACTCTGGCTCCAAAGCACTTACGATAAATTTTTTTAATTTCAGGATGCTGGAAATGAGCTTCTTTAACAAGAAATGAGCGTTCAGGTGGGCTGTCGAGTTCACCGGCAAAAAAAAAGCAGTTGAATCCCTCCTTTTCAAAAACATCAGCCCATTTGTCTGCTTCCAGCGAAACACCATCTGTTCCCATCAGGCGGGTTGCAACAAAGCCAACATTGTGTTTTTTACCGCAATATATACAGTAACCCATTTTTTACTCCTTCTCAAATTTTGGAGTCGCTCGTTTCCAGGTTTTATATTCTTTTTAGTGTACAAAAAGCAACTTTAATCTACTGATTTTTTAAACCGCCGATTTCTTTCCGGCAATGAATTTAATTACCTCCCATTTATTTTGGGAAACGATTATGCGAACACTTTTGAACGTTATTAAAAATTTAGAATTTCTGATCATGGATATAATTTATTGATTCTAAGTTTATTATGGTGTATCTAAAAAACATGAATTTAAATTGTTCTACCAACAAGAATTTGCTTATCGTTTAATACTAGAGAATACCGTCATGCATGTAAAATTTAGCCATTTCATTACATCAGAACCATTCATAAATTTCCTTTATCGATTTATCATGGCTTATTCCCGGACATTTCGTCTAAGGATTGAAAATGAGAAAGAATGGGTTGAATATCTTAAAAATGGTGGAACGGTGTTGCTTTGCACGTGGCATCAACAATTTTTTTCTGGTATTCGCTATTTTCAAAACTATAATATTTATAAGCCTAGTATAATGATTAGCGAAAGCAGAGATGGCGAAATAGTGGCTGGTCTTGCCAATCGTGCCGGTTGGTATCCGGTTCGAGGCTCTTCTTCAAGGAGTGGTAGGAATGCTTTAAAAAGTATGATTGCCAAATTAAAAGAAACAAGACTTGCTTGCCATATTGTTGATGGACCGAAAGGGCCTTTTGGTAAAGTTAAGGCTGGTGTAATTCGCTTAGCACATGTCACCGATGCCGTTATCGTTCCATTTAATGTTTCCGCAGAAAATGCATGGAAATTCAGGAGCTGGGATAAATTTATTCTTGCAAAATCTTTTTCCAAAGTATCGATTCGTTTTGATAAAATGATTAAATTTAATAAAGTAAAAGAAGAAAAAAGCTTTGAAGAACAAAGAAAGCAACTTGAAAAAATTATGCTTCCTGCATTAAACTTTTGACAGACTTATACAACGAGAGACTTAATCCTCAACATCAACTCTTCGGTTAACCCCTATGCGCCTATCTTTACCGCTACGCTTTTCAGTACCTTTGTAATCATCGTCGTCAAACATTCTGCGGTCCTTCCATAGGCGTCTATTTATCCCCTTCCGCCTTTCTGTATTACTGTATTCAGGGCCGTCGTTGACCTCTTTGTCTTCGTTGTTAAGCTGATCCTTACCATTTGAAAGATCGTGATCGGAATTAATCATTTTGTGAAGGTCTCCAAAAAAATCTAGACAATAATATCTTACATTAAACGGCAACAAGAATTGCACAAATGCTTTAACCACTTGGCCGTGCAACCTTACTTGTAATTTTAAGCATTTACAGATTCAGTTGTCAAGCCGTTTTTTAAAAGCAAAAAGAGCGGAGCTATCAACTAATACCTTTTTCATGAAGAAATTGGATACTTTGAGAAACTTCCGAGTCCGGAGTACCCGGTTTTAGCTCAATTACTAATAGAGTATCGTCTTTGATATAAGATTTGATTCTCTCAAAATCGATCTCTCCGGTCCCTGGAGCAAGGTGATCTTCAAGACCCATAGCGTCGTGAAGATGAATGCCGATAAGCGAGTCATAATAGGTTTTTAAAAAATCTTCATGTTGGGAAATAGTAAGGGTTTCATTTACATGAGCATGGCCTGTATCGTGCCAATAGCCTATTGAACCTCCTTTAAACTCGGAAAAAAAGATCTCGAAGTCATCTATATGGGGTAGTTCATAGTAATGATATCGATTCTCCAGGCCTAAGAGAACATTTTGTTTTTCTGCCATGCGAACGAGTCTATCCAGACTAAACAACAAGCTGTCCACATGTTTTGACTTTTGCTTCTTAAAGTCTGTTAGCTTTTGGTTAATGAAAGCTTGAGCTTCCTCTGAATGGATTTGATTTGTTTCCAAATATTGATATAGCTTATCAATTTCGGGATTCATATCCACATAACCACAGTGAAGAACTACTGCCGTAGCTTCGAGATCATTGGCATGTTCAATACTCTTTATTGTATATTGAACGGCACGCTGTCGCTCTTCATTATCTGGATGAGAAAGTAAAAAAAGGTCTCCACCACCATGAGAATGAGGCATATCAGATGGAATCGGAAAGAAATTATGGATGCTAACCACCTTCAATCTTGACCGCTTGAGGGGAGCCCTCATCTGTTTAAACATGGCGTCATTGATACGGTATTCCAGTTCCACTCCGTAGATATCAAAACCCTCCAGGGTCTGGAGTAAGATTTCGCCATCGTTTGATTCCTTTGATTTCCAAGAGGTGGAAAGGGCAAGCATATAAGTCTATCCTGATGTAATTTACAAATAAGAGACCACAAAGACAAAGATTATAGAATAGTTACAAATAACATATCTAGTGCCTGAACGAAAACTCCCGTTCAGGCAAAAATCCGAATATCGAAACTCGAAACTCGAAACAATATCGAATATCAAATTTTTCAATGTTCAAAACAAAATCCTCGGTATTCGGTTGTTTAGAGCATTTGAACATTCGAATTTAGAATTTGTTTCGGATTTCGTAATTCGGATTTCGAATTTCAAAAATCAAAAATTGAGGGTTTTCGTTCAGACACTATATAGTGTATTCGTAAAAATTAAAATATGACTTTTATGAATAATAGCTGTCCATTATGCCTTTTTCTATAAAACGAAAAAAAACACAATCAATAACCGTCGGGAACGTAAAAATAGGCGACAATGCTCCTATTGCCGTCCAATCCATGACAAATACATTTACCCAGGATGTTCCGGCCACAGTTTTGCAGATAAAGAGATTAGAAAAAGCAGGGTGTGAAATTGTGCGTGTTGCTGTTCCTGATGAAGAAGCAGCTATGTCGATTACTTCAATTAAGGGAAAAATATCTATTCCCATTATAGCAGACATACATTTTGACTACCGCCTGGCGATAATTGCAGCAAGAGCCGGAGCTGACGGGCTTAGGATAAATCCCGGGAATATCGGGAGTAAAAGAAAAGTAAAGTCTGTTGTTGATTGTGCAAAGGAGTTTAATATTCCT
>JAUVVS010000107.1 GCA_030604545.1 Deltaproteobacteria bacterium
ATGATGGCAAAATCTGCATAGTGCTCCTCTTCCATCATGGTTTCAAGATCGAATTCTATAAAGGAGAGTTTGATAAGCCGGCTGCTGTCTCTTAGAATCCGCAGGTAAATTCCATTGGTAACGATAGCGTAAAGATGTTCAGTAATATTGATATATTCTTGCAAAAGCGCATGGGGTGACATCCGCGGGCCACTGTCAGATCTTTTTTTGTCTAAATTGTCATTAAATCCCATAACAAGAATAGGAAACCCCTCAAGGCTAGTGGCGCGATGACTGACGGCATAAGTTTTCCCATGCACTATTTCAGCTTTCGTCAATTCAATATCGTATCCCAATAACCCCAGAAGGGGTATGATCCAGAACTTCCGTGTCTCTGACGTTCCGTATTCATTTTCAGGCACTTTTTCTTTCTGCCTTTTGAATATTCGCCACATATCTTGCGCATCAGCCCATGCTCTTGCGATTTCATCTTTCACCTTGATTTTGGAGTCAAAACCAAAGTCTTTATGGTGTTGGCCGGAAATATCCCCTTGCTCGATTTTATCAAGAATGTCTGCTGAAAGAATAGCGCCTTCTATGCGTATGGTGGTAAATTTCATAATCTATTAATTATATTATCCAACTTTATTATCCGGCAGAAATATATATATCCCCATTAAATCCATGGGAAGAACAGGTTCGACAACCTTATACTTCTTTCCGCCCATTACTTTTCTGAATCGTTCATGGGCTTCAATGAGAATTGAAGCTCTTTTAAGTGCAATTGTGTCAAATTCTTTTTGCATTTCCGGAAGGTCATTCAATTCGTTTTCAAGAAAACTCTCCTTCGCCTGCGATGTAAGGTTTGAAGTCGGGAGAGCATCGGTTATTAAGCGATGTATTTCATCATTCGTTAAGATATGGTTATCTGCAAGAATCCCCCTATAACCCCATAAGAGCATCTCCTCGGCTACCAGTTGCTGAAAAAAATTCTTTTCTTCAATTACGTTCCTTGCTCTGAATAAAAGCAAAGTGGTTTTGATTTTGACATCATGGCACCGTATAACGGCTGCCCTGGCAGGCCCATAGTCAGTCTTGCCGTTTATTGAATTTGCCATCAGATAAAGGCATAACTGCTCAACAAAAATATGGTTTCGCCCAAGATAAATATAGCCTAAAGGAGTAGGTGAAAAAAAGCTGACTTTCAGTTGGCTGCCCGAAGGCAATGAACTTTTTAGAACATCCGGAAGGTTTGCAGTATATAAGATATACCCATTTATTTTTTTATCTTTGGTTATCTGAACCCCCAGAAGATAGCTTAGGGCTTCAGTAACAAATGATTCAACTGCTTTGGGATTTCCTATGGCTTCATCGGATTGTTTCAGGTCCTCTTCAATTTCAGTGGCCTTGATAGCATGTTGGGCGAATATTGTTCTTGAAGCTATCTCGCGGTTTGCCGCCTTTTCTATGGCTTTTGTGGCAATAATCTCCTTTTCTTTTACTTCATCAACTTCATTAAAAAGGGTAAGCTGCTTTCGGGTTGGAGTCATTTTTATTTTCTTGGCTGACTGAGTATCAGAAATAATCGCCTGAAGCACTGAATCCATAAGTGACTGGCTATCTTCGGGGAAGGGAATGGAGATGTCGGTAGATCTTCTTATTTCATGAACCTTTCTTAAAAGAACTTTCAGAATTACACCATCAATTGGATTATTCTTTCCATAGAAAAGAAAGGCCTTAACATTTTTCGCGCGTTGACCATAACGGTCAATTCTCCCCTCTCGCTGTTCTAATCGATTAGGGTTCCAGGGCAGGTCATAATGAAAAACTGCGGTGAACTGCTCCTGTAAATTTATGCCTTCACTCATACAATCGGTTGCAACCAAAACTTTTTTCCTTGAGGACTTCATATCATCTATTCTTGATTTTCTGACTTCATCAGGGTCTTCACTGGTAACAACTTGAATATTAATATTACCTTCCGGTTCAAGCTCTGTTTTGAGGATTTCGCCAAGATAATTGGCAGTTTTAATGAAACGGCAAAAAATTATTGGATTATATCCCTCCTTTAGCCATTGTTTTATGATTTCCACTGTTTGGGATGCTTTGAAATCGTTTTCTATCCCATGAAGCTCACCTAGCTGCACGGCAAATTTATTCAGCCTTCTGTTTTCACTATCAGTCCAATCTGTTTTACTGATGATATTAATAGGTGTATAGTCTTTAGCGCTATCATAATCATCATCCATCAAGGGATTGGTTTCCCTGCCGTTCATTTCGAGGGTATCGTCATCATGCCCCTTGTTTATTCTGTTTTTTATCATTTCTAATCCGGCAGCAGGGCTGGACATAACACCCCGGAGCAATGCCAATGCAGACCAATATCTTAATCGTTTTCGTCCCCCATGGGAGTCTTCGCTTGTTGTTAAACCAAGAGCAAAAGCAAGAATATCAAGATAAAATTGAGCATATTTTTCCGACAAAGAATAGGGAAATTCTCCGGCATCCCTTTTGGGAAAAGGGGTATCTTCATTCATCCACTTTTGGACATCGGCTCGTCTTCTTTGAACGTAGTATTTTGCTACTTCTCTGCGCTGGGTTTGGGCGGCATCGGGAAGGTCAATATATAAAAAGCCCGGCTTTACTAATCCTAAAAGTGAACTAAATTGTTCTGCTTTTCCGCTGTGTGGAGTGGCCGTCAAATAAATCATATGCTGATTTGTTTTTTGAGAAATATCTTTAATTAAATGGTATCGCTGCTGTTGCGCAGATTTAGCCCCTAGGGGATTTGTACAGGTATGTACTTCATCAACGATTACCAGTTCCGGGCACTCCTGGATAAAGACCTGCCTTCTCTGGTCTGATTTAATATAATCAACAGAGATGATTTGATAGGGATAATGATAAAAGACACTCGTATCACCCTGAATTTCCCGGTCTAAGCGTGCCTGGGTATTTGATCGTATAATGACGGCATCAATACCGAATTTGTCCTTTAGTTCCATATGCCACTGCTCACACAAATGTGGGAGAACAATAATAGCGAATCGGCTTATTTCTTTACGATCTAATAGCTCTTTTAATATCAATAAGGCTTCTATTGTCTTTCCCACGCCAACATCATCAGCAATCAATAGACGAATAGGGCCATCCTGCCTAAGTGCCATAATAAGCGGCACCATCTGATATGATCTTGGCCGAAAGGAAAGTTTCGCTAAACACCTGAAAGGGCCTGCTCCATTTCGAAAAGACAATCGACAGGCATTATATAATAATCGTGCGGAAGTTATGTCGCCAAGATCAGTGGCTGTAGGGAGAGGAAATTCAGTTGACTCAATTTTATCTTCGGCAAAAGCAAGAGGCAGATAAATGCCGGTAATTTCATCTTCACTCCCGCCAAGGGGTTTCAGCAATACCAAATCGGCGTTATTTGACGGCAAGACTACCCATTCTCTATTTCTGACAGTGACCAAGGAGCCCGCTTTATATTTCATATACCATACCTATTTTACCTTTTTAAAAATGTCAGCTCTTTTGGCAATTATTTCTTCAAGATGATCCTTATAGTAATAAACAAATACCTGATCGCCTCTATTTAAAATGGCATTCCTCTGTTCTTTATCTTTTTGTCTGGTATCAGGATTATCATGGGGTGTCCCGTCACAAAAGACCCAAACATCGGGTTCATAAAAAAAATCAGGTTGGCAGTAAATGCCGTCAACTGTTTTTTGACAAGCATCTGGTAAGCGTAATCCATTTTTATAAAGGCATTTAATAAATGCAAGTTCTGTAGAAGAATGAGGATCAATTCCTTCTAACATATGTTGATAATGCTTGTCATAATCGCCGTATGCAGGATTTGAAATGATTTCAATGTCGCAAATATTAAGTTTTTCCAAGGCATCCTTAATTTCAAACCTATTAATAACATCATGATATCTTTGATTATAATAACTCAAAAGATCATTATATGAGGCCTCATCCTCATAACTTTTGTCATCAAAGCGGCATATTTTAATAGCTTCAGACACAATATCCTTAAATACGTATTTATCTTCAATAAATTGCGACAAGATTCCAAGACTTCCCTCTGAAGCTTCATAGAGGAAAATATTGGGCTGCTGATCATCTCCCATTAATTCAGCTCCAATTTCATTTGATTCAATCTGGAAAACATTTTCTACAGCGCGCTTGAGTGCATATTGAAGTGTAATAACACCAGCCGGAGTGAGTGCCAGGGATTTAATGGGCTCTATATAGAGCGCATCAGCCGTATCATAGGTAATAAGTGTTATTCTTTTTGCTTCCTCTTCAGATTGATTATTCTCATCCTGTTTTTCTTTTTTCCATCTGCCGGATTTCAAACCCATCAAAAATCCCTTTTCTTTTGATCTTCTCCATTTTTTATTGATCTGAATTAAGCGCGCTGAAGGTAAAAATTTAATATTCAAAAACGGTTCGCCATCGTTTTTGACAATGCCGCAGTGCATCATATCCATCCTACCGCCAGGCATGGAAAAATATGTTTTTATCTCAAATCCCCGTGATAATCTTTCTTCTTCTTCACATGATATTCTATCAATTTCCCTGGTCCTGGTTTCGCTCATTTCAAGAAGATCAATATATATTTCTTTATTAGTTCCTCCGGCAAGCGATACGTTGCTAAACGGACAAATTTCATAATCATATTCATCATCCATTAAAAGATATCCTGAATTCAGGCTAATTTTAGCCTTTTTTAAATTCAGATCCGCTTCTCTGATCAATAGCTGTTCAATCTGATATTTTGAACCATTATGATATATTCTATTGCGCGGGCCAAATTCTCTCAAAGCAATAAATCTTGATCTTGAAATATATTCACCGGAATCGCCAATAGGTATATAAGTCCTGATAGGTAGCCGTGTAAAATTATAGCCCGGCAAAAACCCCTCTGCTGCCAGATACCGATAGGAATAAAATTCAGATAAACTACTAAAGGATATTTTATTAATTAATAGATCTCTCTGCCTTATTGCCTGTGCTACATTCCTTCTGGCTTCCTTCATTTCATCTGAATTACTTAAATAAATCCCGCTTTCAATTGTCCTATTGGCATCAACCATTTGTTTCTGAACAGAGGTATATAATCTTCTCCACCTATCCAATGAATGGTTTAAATTACCGGGCGCTGAATTAATAACTTTATATATCCAGTCTTCATTTAGCCACGTTAAAGTTCCTTTAGATTTTAGGTCATTGACTACTTTTTCAAATATATATTTAATCGTATTTTTTGCTTCCCTGTCTAAATTCAGATATTCCTGAACCTCAGGCTTAAGCGGCAGATTGTTGTTATTTTTTTCACATAACAGGTCGAGTAAGCTCTGATTAAGCTCGCTCAAATTAACTTTTGATAAATAAACTGCGTTCAAATGTGTTTCTAACAACTCCTGATTCGATAGATCAATTTTGGGCGGTGCAACAACACCTGAAACCAGATCAGCCGCATGATTAAAGTAATGAATATCATGAGGTGAATATACAGAACAGCTCGTAAATATTAACGCCGCTTGCCCGCTTCTTCCCGCACGGCCGCTTCTCTGAGCATAATTTGCCGGATTCGGCGGCACATTCCGCATATGAACAACATTTAAATCAGCTATATCAATTCCAAGTTCCATGGTAGGGGAACAAAATAATGCACTATATTCACCACTCTTGAATTTTTCTTCTCGTTCTATTCTGTCTTCATTGCCTAACTGGCCGGTATGTTCTCTTCCAATAATTTTTTTCTTATTCCTAAAATCCGTTTTATATAGTTTTTGATAAAATGTATTGGGTCTTTGCCTGTATAATTTGTAAGATCTAATTTTCACATAGTCTTGTATTACATTTTTTTCATCGCCCAGTTTCCATAAAACCTGGTCCACTCTGAGCTGATATAGGTTTGTTTCTTCATTAAGCCGATTTTTGGCTATGGTTTCTTTCAACCAGCCGGCATCTGTTAGTAGGTGCAATAATATCTTAATGAAATCAGCATACTCTTCTTTTTTGAATTGTAACCCTATATTTTTAGCTTCATGCTTTAAATATTTCCCCAAGGCACTTGTCGGGCCAAGGCTTTTCCAAAAAATGCCAAAACCTCTTTTTAATGGTTCATATCCCATTTTAACAGGAACTACTATGTCTTCATTCTTATCAAATTTCCATGGCGGCCTTAATCTTTCTTTAATCATTTTATTTTTTTCATTAATGGCACTGGGAGTCAAATATTCTTCACTATATAAGGCATAAGATTTTCTAAAAAAATCTAAAATCTGGCTGACGATTTCTATGCGCTTTTCATAAGGGACTTGATTCAGTAATGGGATGTCCTGCCAACTTTCATCAAAAGAGCAATTTTCCTCTAAATGCTTATAGTTTATTGTTAATAAGGCACATTGCTCTAAGTTCGGTAATATCACGCGCCAACTGTGTTTTAAATCATATAAGGCACGGTACATTAAATAATTTTTCAGAGCAGTTTCATTGTCCTTTATTGCACTCGGGAATTTTGTTGACGGGTTCGCTGCATACTCTTCAGAGGGTAAAGCAAGGGCTTCCATAATCGCCTGATCAAGATTCGAAAAATCCCGGATATTATATTTTTTAAGGGCTTGATAGATGCCGGATCTTAGCTGGATAACCTTTATGGTATCATTAAAATGTCCTGCCTGGAAAGCGGCGTCTTGTCGATTATCCGTAAAGCTCAGAAGTTTCTGATCTTTTTCTTGAAAACCATGCTGGGCAAGCTGGTTTAATACAGCATATGCTAATACAGTCGTTGACGTACTGCGCCCCTCGCTTCCTAACCGTGTCAATTTTGTGGCTTCATTAGTTTTAGGGTCGTATATCGCACCACAGGTAGGATCAAATAGAAGTTTAGC
>JAUVVS010000140.1 GCA_030604545.1 Deltaproteobacteria bacterium
GCATCCCGCTACCTATACTTGGCTTGCCTGTTTTCACCGCTGCTTTAATTTCCGTAACAGTCCAATTCTTCATTGAATCTCCAATTTCACAAAGTTAGGCGCCCATTTTATCCCTGGAGCAACTCTCAAGAGTGGCGCATCTGGCCCAGTCACAATACCAATAAAATTTACATTGCAGGCCATAGCTGCCCGATAATCGCTTTCGGCATCTCCGAAAAAGAGACACTTTTCGGGATTTAAGCCATGCTTTTCAAGCAGAAATTTTACATTCTTCTGTTTTGACCTGGATGACCCAAGGATATCCCGAAAATAGATTTCTAGACCCCTTCGGCTGACAATTTCTAAAAGTTCTTCATCAGGAGTAGCTGAAACCATAAAACAGGGTACCTGTTTGTACCATTTTTCAAGAAATTCGTTAGCTCCAAGTATCCCTGGTGCAGTTATCACCTCATCCATCACCAAACGGGAAAAGTCATCGCAAAGTCGCTGTAATTCAACCTCATCCAGTGGTTTACCTAAAAATTCCCGGTAGTAATAACGAAATTTGTCAGCCCGTGTCATGCCGCCATTTTTGCGGTGATGATCGACTACCTTTGCTACAATATCATGGCCATAACGTTCAAACAATCTAGCAAAAGCCCTGGTCTTTACTTCAACTGAATCAGCCAAAACACCATCAAAATCGAAAAAGAATGCCTCGTATCTCATTATATTCTCATTCTTTCATTAATCTGTAAGCAAACCAACAATCGTACATGGTGCACCATCTGCTTTTGTAAATCGAAGAGGCAATGCAATAACCTTTTCAAGCCTTTTATCGGGAGCAATAATCTTCAGAGACATATCTTCAAAGAGAAGAATCCCTCGCTCCAGAAATGCCCTGTGTGCAAAACGACCCTCGTCCCTGTGTTTAAGGCTGGAAATGGAAATAAAGTCCATGCCTACATCTCTCAGTTTAGGGAAATGTTCAACAAAATATTCAGCAAGTTCTGGGCTCAAGCCTGGTCCCTCTTGCCAATACAGAGTGAGGCCACGATGTTTTTCAAAGCCTGAGCACAATAAAAGCAGGTCAGTATCTTTATTTACGTTCTCAGGCAAGGGAAGATTTTGGGGCACAATTAACTGTCCGGGACTGGCAGAGAAAAAGATAACATGTGGATAATTGTAAAACCAGTCTTCCGGTAGATATCTCTCAACACTTTTACCGTTCGCCAAGAAATGATAAGGACTATCCACATGGGTTCCCGTGTGGCTGGTAAAAGTCAGAATACTGGTATTGCATGAATCCCCAGCAGAAAGAGACTTGTCTTTTGTAATCGCTATACCTCCTGCCCCGCCATACAAGGGAGTTTTTTCACTGATGATATGAGACAACCAGATGCTTTTCAATTATTGAATTTCCTTAGTTTTCAGCGAGTAAAAGGCTATCCGCTACGAGTTAACGACCAAGAGCTTTTAACAGATTTTCCACCGCCATTTCTTCCATGCGGATTCGGGCCTCCTGGGCATAGGAACCAATATGTGGCGTCATAATGACATTCTCAAGCTGACTTAGATGACCGGAATAAGGTTCTTGATCAAAGACATCCAAGCAGGCAAAGGCCACCCGTTCTGAAACAAGGGCTTGATATAATACCTTTTCATCCACTAAACCGCCGCGAGAAGTATTCACGATAATCACTCCTGGTTTGCAAAGAGACAACAGTTCTGTTTCTCCCAAAATTTGGTTCTGCGCATCGGCATGAATAGTTACGATATCAGATTGAGCAAGCAGATTATGAATAGAAACTGGTCTAGCCCAGGCCACAGCTATTGAAACAGGATCATAATATAAAACTGTGGCATCAAAAGCTGATATAAGCTTTCCTACGCACTGGCCGATAGATCCAAATCCAATGACACCAACAACTTTGCCCTGGAGAAGCCTTCCCATTCTTTTTTGCCAAACGCCGTCCCGAATTTGCCTGTCCTGTAAAGGAATGGCGCGCAAAGCAGACAGAATCATGCCAAGAGTCAGTTCGGCAACAGCCTTATTAAGAACCCCAGCGGTTCTAAAAACCTGAATACCAAGATTGCCGGCCGTCTGTTTATCCACATTATCCCAACCAACCCCCACCCTGGAAATAACTTTCAAATATTCCCTGGCATCTTTAAGGACAGAATCTGTTACAGGTTCCGTACCGGCTAACACACCAATTGGTCTGTGCTGATTCAAAAGCTCTTTGAGTTCTTCTTCTGTGAGTTTGCGACCATAAGGATTAACAACAACATTAAAACCTTTTTCTTGCAGGTCTTTTAAAATCTGAGGAGATCCCTTGCCAAATGAAGATGTGGTTGCCAGTATGTTGTTCATGTTATGCCTCGTATTTATTTACCATGTCATCAGCGGCTTTAAATTCACCTAAACTTCTGCATGCCCGATTGGATCAGAGAATGAATATCCTGCCTGTGCAGGCCAAACAGAACCGGTTGGGCATATCCTAAGACCCCTGTCATAAGTGTATAAAGAATGCCGGAAAGAAAAAAACTCAGGACAACCTTATTTTGAAGTCCCAACCCCTTGTCCACCAGAAACATGGCAATAACGGCAACTCCCAGCAAGCACGCAACGGACACAATCTGATGGCCTATATATCGCCAGAATCGAAGCTGCAATAACCGGGCATTAAACCAGAGCTGAACATTTACTCCGATGAATTGCAACGCAACCATTTTGATTGCCAGTCCTGTCGCTCCGGCATTCAACCCCAGCATGTGCCTTGGGGCTATCAGAAAATAAGTTACTGGAAGGCCGATAAGCATAAAAGTAACTCCGATATTGCGATATAGCGCTGTCTGTCCAGTGGCATAAAAAACAGAGCCGCTTAACTGCCCGTATGTCTGATGAATGGGATAAAAGGCCATGATCATAACAGCAAGAGCAGCATGCTGAAATTTGTCCCCACCCATAATAAAAGTTACTTTGTCCGCCTGCACAGCAATGAAACATGCAAAATAAGCAGCTATGGCATAGAGCATGGGAATATAACGGCGAAACAGACGGGCCATTTCCCGAAGGTCTTTTTTACCAAAAGCAATGGCAAATTCACGGGTGATTAGAGGGGTCATGGCTGAGGTAAAAAGAAAACAGACAGCCCCAATCTGGTATGAAAGCCCGTAAAAACCCTGCTCCACACTTCCTGCAAATTTCTGAAGCATCCACCTGTCTAAAATGCCTACAATAAGACCAACCAACGCATAAACAAAAAGGGGATGGCTGTAATTATAGAATTCCTTTGCGTATGCCCTGATTTGATCCAGAGTAAGTCTCCAGCTCCGCCACAACGAATGACCGCTTCGCTCCATAACCCAGATAAATGCCAGGGCCAGGAATATCAGGATGAAATAGTGATAGAAGAAAAAATGAGTCAGGTTCAACTGATTCATAAAAAAAAGCGCAAGGATAAGAACCAGCCCAAGGCCTTTTTGGATAATTCTGGCAATTTCTGTGGATACAGTCACGCCATAGGCATCCGCCATCTTATTCAAGACCTGAACAAACCAGGTAAGACTTCCCCAGACAGCAGCCAGATAAATATAAAAAGGCAACTGATCCGGCAAGATCGTAGTGTAAGTGCCTGTCACATTGATAGATCCCACAAATATAAGCAGGAGAAAAGAAACAATGCCAGTAAACACAAGATAAAAAGATACAAGCCCGAAATCCCGCTGCCTCTGCGATAGTTTCGTATAAAACCCAATGGACGTGCCCATGTCCAGAAAATTGGCAACCCGACTAAAAAAATTTGAAAGAAAGCTAAAATCGCCATAGGCTCCTGGCCCCAACCCACGAGGAATAATGGCCTGGGTAACGAGACTAATGGCTAAACCAATTAGATTGGCAAAAAGTTTGGCGAGGTAGCGTTTTTTAAGAGAGTCGGTAGTCATAAGAGGAATATACTAAACATCAAGAGTCTTTATTTTATTACTGACAGTCTGCCAAAAAGGGAGCTCTTCAGAACCGTTCTTTTTAATATAACAGTTTTTGTACCTGAAATATGCTTCTTTATCTATTGTAAGCTCCTTATCCCAATCAATCTCTATCGGATTATCTATATTGATCGGTTGTTTGCCAAACCATGAAGCCATTAGCTTTATGAATGATCCTTGAGAACTTTGTTGTAATTTGTTTGTTGTTATAAAAATTACAGGCTTACTAAATAAGATAGCAAAATTAAGAGCGGTACTAGCGTGAGCGATCACAAATTCTGATTCTCTCACCATATGAATAGTTTTTCCTCTAACAACAGACCTCCCGCCAAAATAATCTGGATGTTCTTCATATTTGGAGCGTGGGTGCGCCGCGATATTAATACGAACGTCATAGTTGTCTTCGACAAAATCAAAAAATCTGCAAAGAAATGGGTAATATTCTTCAGGAATAGTTGGAGCGGATACTTGCTCATGCACAAAATCTGGATGGAACGGCAAATATGAATCCAGAAATACGCCTATGTTTTTTTTGGCTTGAACTAAATTATTACGTTTTTTTAAATAAATATCATAGTCTAAAGTATGCAACCAAAGAGTTTCAGTCTTCGGACCAACGGGGAATTTATACTTAGTGGACAGTTCACCCCCCGCTAAATTAAAATATGCATCTGCAATGCCCAAGTGTCTATGCGGAATACGGACAAAAACATAATTAATAAGTTTCTTGGGTGTTACTCGTAATATCTTCTTTAAAACATTAATTAGTTGCGTTTTTTTGGTAATTGATGGAAGGGCATTAGACATTATTACACAGTACTGAATTCTATTTTTAGAAAGTGCTCTAAAGATTGGAAATGATTTGAAATTATATCCTCCTAAACATACAACAAATGAACAATTTGGTTCCTTTTGAATAGCGGATAACGCTTCCTTTTTTGTCAGAAACTGCCGATAACCCACAAATGTTATAGGGTCTGGCACTTCCACTTTTCGATAAACTTCAGGATGTAAGAATGGCGTAAAATCCCATACAAAAACATCAAATCCATCTTGAATAAACGTTTCGACACCAAATCTTTCATAGTCTTTTTGATTGAACGGAGATTCGATAAAGTATATTATTTTTTTAATCTTTTCTATATCTTCAGCCATAATTTACTGTTTCTCTCCTTCAAAACAATCTTTTTACTGACAATGGGAACATTTTTATACAGAAGAAAGCCTCGTTCCCTTTTTTTCTAACAACAATGAGGCCAGTTTAAAATCTAAATCGGAGTCGATGTCAACTGATCGGCTTTTTGGCATTTTATAAGCAAAAGTATCCGAGCCGAGGAATCCATTGCATTCATACAGGTAATCTGCGTCAGCCAGGTATATGGCACCATTTAGTCTGTAAAAAACCGGCAGGTCCTGTCTGCGTTTGTTAAGTATCTCCGGCCTTAAAAAGGCTTTCATGTTGCCGTTCTCAGGCAGGGTGTTTGACCACCACGGATGATGATCAGTTTCACAAACAGAGACAACTGCCCGGGCATTTTTATCTTTTAGTATTCGCATAGCGCCATCGATATCCTCTCTTGTCCGCAACGGCGATGTAGGTTGAAGCAGCAGGATATATTCAGGTCGATAATCTTCATGTTTTTTGAACCAATCTATGGTGTGGAAGATAACGTCTACAGTTGTTGTTGTGTCGCTTGCCAATTCAGGAGGTCGCATAAAAGGTACTTCTGCGCCGTATTTTTTCGCAACCTCAGCAATTTCTCTGTCATCCGTTGATACTACTATACTATCAATATTGCTACAAGATTTCGTCTGTTCAATGGTCCATGCAATCAAAGGCTTGCCGCACAGCTTTTTTATGTTTTTTTCCAGAAGCCCTTTGGACCCGCCGCGGGCGGGGATAATTGTCAATACTGATTTTCCGTTAATCATCTCAAATATCCTCAATCACCTTCAAGGCCTTGCGGTACTCCGCCCACTGGCCGACATCTATCCAGGCCTTTTCGCTGACTGGATACACGCCGATTTGTCCCCCATTTTCCTTTATCTTGTCAATCAGGTGGGTAATGTGGAAGAGTTGATTGTCGGGAATCAGTTCAAGGACGTCTGGATTCAATACATACATCCCTGCATTTACCAGAAAATTATATTCGGGTTTTTCTTCTATCCGCTCCAGA
>JAUVVS010000161.1 GCA_030604545.1 Deltaproteobacteria bacterium
ACCACCCCAGTACCATCTGCCAGACCTACGGGGCAGGCATCCATACATTGAGTATTTTGAGGATAGCGCTAAAGCTTCACTTCGTGCAAAATGTTGAGCATGACACAGAAATTGGGCAAAAGGGGGCGTTTTGCAAAGGTCTCATATTTTCGGCATTAAAGCCCGACCTTTTTGGATTTTTCTTTTGCAACTTTTGTCTGCTCAGACTTTGGATATTTTTCGATCAATTCCTTGAAAACAAGGCGGGCATTTGCTTTATCACCAATATTATTAAAAGCAAAACCCTGCTTTAAAAGAGAGTCCGGCACTTTGTTGCCTTTTGGGTAGTTTTCTATTACTTTTTGGTATTCTAAAATAGCTTTTTCATACCATTTTTCCCGGTAATAGATTTCACCGATCCAATACTGTGCATTATCAGCACGTTCTGATTTTGGATATTTCGTTAGAAATTTACCAAACCCTTCACGAGCTGTTTTAAAATCTCCTTGATCAAATGCCATTTTTGCCAATAGGTACAATTCTTTTTCAGAAGGTTCTTTTTCGGCTTCTGTATCTTTCTTGATTGTTAAATCAGTCTTTTCCGATGATTCAAATTTTAAATACTGTTCTAGACGTGCAATTATATCTTTATTTGAATCTATACTATTCTCTAATTTATCTAACCTTTTTCCTAATTTATTTAACCTATTCCACAATTGATTTAACCGACTATTTTTTTCTTTATCTACATCTTCAAAAACCTCTACTTTTTGTTTCAATACATAGTCAGCTTCTTCAAGCTTTCCATTTATTAGCTGAATTTCTTCTCTAAGGCCTTCGAGGATAACATGAAGCTTGGCAGATTGATTTCTAAGATTTTGTTCCTTTTCTTTATGAGCTTTATTAGAGTCCTCGGCCGAGGATTTAATCCGGGCAAGTTCTTTTTTCGAGGCCAAATTCTGCTTTTCCAGCTTCAAATTCTGCTTTTCCAGCTTCAAATTCTGCTTTTCCAGCTTCAAAATACGATTTTCCAGCTTCAAAATACGTTTTTTCAGCTCTAAATTACTTTGATTTTGCCCCAAACTTTGATTTTCTAACACTATATTACGCTTTTCCAGCGCTACTAGACGATTGTCAAGCGAATAGATATCCTCCCTTAATGCACATCCATAAAAAATAATAGAAAAAAGAGCTAAAGTAGTAGATACAACAAGTTTCATGGAATATCTTTTGTTCTATTTAAAAGTATTGTATTTGCAAGTGTTAGTCCGTCTACAAAATGTATATTTTGAGATCTTTGAAAAAGGTCCCCTTTTGCCTCCCGCCACTGGCGGGAGATCAGACTAAACATTTTTCAAAGGTATCATTTTAATGCCCATTTACATTAAAAATATGCCCGCCATAAAAGGCGGGCATATAAGATTATATTCAAGCGGTAGAAAAATTATTCCACCCCACCAAAATATTTGCATTGAACTGGTTTTTGTGGGAAACAATTTTAGAACTACTCTATGACAAAATGTGCTCTCCGGTTTTTTGCCCAGGCTTCTCTATTATGGCGCGGATCAACCGGACGTTCTTCCCCATAGCTAACAGTTGTTAACCGTGTTGGCAAAATGCCAAGATCAACAAGGAAACTTTTTGCACTTTCCGCACGCCTGTCTCCAAGGGCAAGGTTATATTCATTGGTGCCGCGTTCATCGCAATGCCCCTCAATAACAGCCGTAATGTATGTGTGATCAAAGAGGTATTCCGCCTTTTTCTTTAAAGTATCCAGTGCCATGGGAAGGAGAGTAGATTTATCAAATTCAAAGTAGATATCTTCATATGTAAACTGGTTTTTGGCGGCTATTTCTTCTAGTTTTGCTTCCTCAGCTTCAACAGCCTCCACTTTTTCTTCTTCAACAGCCTCCACTTCTTCTTCTTTGATAAGCTCTTCTTTTTTCCTCTCTTCCTCCTCAGCAACCTCTTTTGCCGCTACTAGTGCCTCCTCCTCCGTAGGTGCTGTTATAGGTGCTTCCACAACCTTTTCTTCAGCAGGTTCTTCAGATGGTTCCGTCACTGCTGAAGGTTCAACTTTAACCGCCTTCTTCGCACATGACACAGTAAACAGCAATCCAGGGATTACAAGCAATAGAGCTAAACTTATCCATAATTTCTTTTTCATTTTTCCTCCTTTTAAAATCCAAAAGCTTTTATTTATTTATAACTCTGGGTGACCAATCTGGATTTGTCTGTTCCCCAGATAATGTGAGCAAACGCCTCTGATCAGTTCCATAAGCCGTCATAATATAAATTCTAGAAGGACCCTCCCGTGTTGAACTGAATGCGATAAGACTTCCATCCGGAGCCCAAGAAGGTGATTCATTTTCTCCTGCATTATTTGTCAATTGAACCAGGTTGCTGCCATCAACGTTAATCACGCGAATATTGCTCTCATTATTTTCCATGGCAGAATATGCTATTTTATCACCTTTAGGTGACCAACTTGGCTGTGTATTGTATCTACCTTCAAATGTCAATCTTTTAATTCTTCCAGAATCTAAATTCTTGATATAAATTTGCGGGGTTCCAGATCTTTTTGAAACAAACGCAATTTTTTTGCCCTCGGGAGACCAGGTAGGTGAAGTATCTATTCCCCTTTTATGGGTCAATCTTTTAATAATTTTTCCGGTTCCAGTCAATAGATAAATTTCCTGATCGCCTGAAAATGAAAGAGTAGCTGCCAACGAAAATTTACCGGGAACCCAGGCAGGTGTACTATTTATGCCTTTTCTGGCAACAACTGCACCACGCTTTTCCGTTAAATGCCTTATGTAAAGATCAGGTTTGCCCCTTGCATAAGAGGTATAAGCAATCCATTTGGCGTTTAATGACCATGCCGGAGAAAGGGTTATACTACTATCATGTGTTATTTGTTTGGGATTGTATCCATCAAATTCACAAATATATATTTCCTTGTTTCCGGAACCTGTAGATACAAAAGCTATTTTGCTATTAAAATATCCCCAATTCCCAGAAAAAAGATAAATCACCTCACTACAAAATCTGTGTATTATTTTTCGCTGATCATTAATCTTTCCTTTATATATTTTTCCTATCAACAATTGTTCCTTAAAGGTATCGAATAACCGCAGTTCCATTTCCATAGTATTATTCTTCACGGAAAGGCCTCCGGTGATTAAAAGTTCGGCACCAATACTTCTCCAGTTCCTAAAATTTGGACTATCAATATCTGAATTGTTAGGGGCAAGAAGGTAGGCATTACGATCGATTGTTTTAAAATAACCTGTAAATTCAAAGGTTTTAGAGAGTAAATCGGCTGCTTTGCTTGATATTTGCGTCTCAGCATCATTGATGATCGCTGTTTTGAAAAAAGGGACTGCAACCGGAATTTTTCGCAAAAAAGGATTACTTATATCAATATAATCATATTCCGCCCAAGACAGGGCCGGTCCCAAAAGCATGAATGCTATTGTAATAAAACATATCGTTTTCATGTGGTATCCCGTTATAAGGCATCTCATCTCTATTTTACACCTTCAGGTGTAAATCGAATACCGACAGTAACATAAGGTCTAATAACACCTTTGGGATGTGGAAGAACCGGATTCGATTTTATTATAGCTTTATAGGCAGATTCATCTAAATATCTGTTCCCAGACCTATCAGTAAAAAAGACATCTCTAATCTCGCCGTCCGGCATTACTTTGAAAACCAGCAATGCTTTAAGATCGTTTCGCATACCAGCCAACTGTTCTGAAAAAGCCCAATTCTTTTGAATTTGATACGCAATCTCAAGCTTATATATTTGCGTTATATCCCATATCTGCCTGTCGGCACCGGCATCCCCAACCTCACTTGGTATCCTTGAAGCCTGTCTTGTCACATCCTTTTCCGTTTTTTTCTTTAAACGTTCAATTGCTTCTGTTTTTTCGACCTTTTCCTTTATACGCTCAAGGGTCTCTGCAAGTTGCTCCCGTCTTGTTTTTTCTACTTTCTTTTCAATCTGTTTTATGGCACTTTTTATTACTTTGGAAGAATCAAACGTCTTTTTTTTAAGTGAGATTTTAACCTTCTTCTCTTTTGGGGTCACAGAAACCGCTTTTGGGGGCTTCTGATCCACTTTAACAGACTTTTTAGATACGGTCTTTTTCCGCTTTGTTACTTGTTTATCAGATTTTATCTCGATTTGCTTGCCAGGGCCGGGTATTTGCCTCTGTGGTGGTAATGTAACAAGACTAACATTTACAACAGAAGGAAAAAACTTTTTATGCTGTGTAAAGCCTGGTATTAAGACTAATGCCGCAAAAAAAATTATATGGCATATTAATGAAACAGTAAAAGTTAAAATCAATGAATTGGAGTCGTTTCCACCTTCCTGAAGCAAATAAGCACGGGCATATATACTTTTCTTCATCAGCTTCTTGCTTTTTGCTTTTTCTCCTTTTTATTTTGAAAAATCGGCTCTGTTACCATGCCAAGTTTCTCCACCCCGGCCCCTTTAATTTCAGACATTACATGTACGACCATGCCATAAGATATATCTTTGTCCGCTCGAAGGTAATCTTCACGGTTAGCACGGCTTTCAAGGATTTTTGATAGTTTTTCCTGTAGAAAATCGAGTGCCACTTTGTAATCGTTAATGTATACCTGATTATCTCTGTCGATAGTGATCAATAACTGTTCTGTTTCTGAAATAAGTGGTTTAGAGGTTGCTTCCGGCAGGGAAATGTCTATGCCTTGCATCATCATAGGCGCAGTAACCATAAAAATTATTAATAGAACGAGCATTACATCAACAAATGGTGTAACATTTATATCAGACATAAGGCCGTCATTGTTGCCTCCAGGTATCATACATTGCTCCTCTTGACACGCAAAATGTCACGTTCAATTATGTTTAAAAAATCTGCCGAAAAACTTTGCAATTCAGACTCGATGATTCTTATCTTATGCATAAAATGGTTAAAAGCTATGACTGCCGGTATTGCAACAGCCAAACCGGCCGCAGTTGCAATAAGTGCTTCAGAAATTCCGGGAGCTACAACAGCAAGATTGGCAGAGCCTCTGATCCCGATACTATGAAATGAATTCATGATGCCCCAAACGGTCCCGAACAAACCGATGAAAGGAGTCGTATTTCCGGTTGTAGCAAGAAAAGGGACCATTTTAGTCATTCTGGTTGTCTCTGTATTGATAGCCCGGTTCAAGGCACGATTAATATTGTCTGTTCCTTTAAATATAGGGTTTAAAAATGTGGTTGCCTCCTCGGATGACTGAGACGATTTTGATGTTACTGGAACGCCTGACTGGCTAAGTTTTTTAAGTTCTACATATCCTATTCGAAATACCCTGGCAATGGGGCTGTTAGAAAGCTGTTTTGCCTTTGTAAAAGCGTTTGAAAGATCCTTGCTTTTCCAAAAATATTCTGTAAAGGATGCCGATTCTCTAAATGCCTTTTTAATATATCGATATTTTATTAGAATAATTGCCCATGATGTTATGGAAAAGAAGAGCAGCAACAGCAGCACAAACTGAACCATAAGCCCGGCGTTACTTATCATGTGGATTATATTTATCTGTTGAGAAATCATATGAAATCTTCAGCCTTATATAGAGACCTTTGAAAAATATAAAATAATATGCAATTTAAACTTTCCTTGAATATATGAAATTTATTATGGTGTCAAGAAATTTGCCGGTTTGTTTTTAAT
>JAUVVS010000127.1 GCA_030604545.1 Deltaproteobacteria bacterium
CCGTATGGCATTTGCTTCGCAAGTTCTCAAATATTCTTTCCCTTCGACCCATCCAACCCCAGGGTTAAGATGCTGCCAACAATGTGGAGCAACCAACTTTGAATTACCGGCAAGCCATTATGCGGAGTATGGAGTGATAAAAACCGCCGCGCTGTTGGCAGTCAGCTTGAACCCATTGTTAGATGCAAACAATTTCTCTTATGGTTCATCTTCTGCATCCCCTCCCAAGCCTATTATCATAGCATAAGTATCAAGTATTAAAGAAGGGTAAGATCTTAATTGAGGTGCAGAAAAAATCTCATCTAAAACCTCGACTGAACATTCTAAAGCATGAGCAATGTGTGGAAAAGTGGCACAAGACACTTTATGTCCGTCAATAAAATCATATTGAACACCTTTTAAGTTGGAATGGAAGTCAGCTCCTTTGTATCCATGGTGTATTCCGTTAGAATGAAGGCTGTTTCTGATTTGTGCACCAGTATATAATATGTCTAATCTACTTGGGCCTAACACTAAATGAGTTAATAAAGCACTTGCTTTATTGCAAAATCCCATGGATTTAGATTTGACGCCAAGCGCATTGCAGATATTTACAATACAATTTTCTATCTGAAATTGTCCCAATAAAATTAGGGATAATTTAGAGGTTTTATGAAGAGAATCACCCATAAGCCGAACAGATTTAGTGTCTACTTGAGTTAAACCTAATAATTGAGGAATGATTTGCTGTACCGTATTATCTCCTTTTGACCAACTATCCAATAAATTAGCGATGCCTAAGCTTGAATAGGATGCTAATCGAATATTAACAAGTGATGCAGTACGTGTGTCGTTGTCAGGGTACCCATACTTTTTAATAAGGCCAGTACAAGTTTCAATTAAGTGTAAAATGCATTCAGCATCATCTTTCTGTGAGTTAGATTCCTTAAACATGGATGAACCCTATTACTTAGTATGCATCTAACATTATATATTATGCGGCTGCACCTTTTCTGCAGCATTTTGAAATTTGGAACAATTATACGAAATTGCTTTACATAACACAAGAAAATATAAATCTTATTAAGTTTCAATAGGTTATTTTTAGTTTGCCAAATATATAAATTCTTACAAAAATACAATAAATGCATCTTTTGCTACCGAATTATTGTAGTTATAATGCAGCCGTATAATTTCATCCCGGATTTAATTTGAGACAGTTTTAAGTGTTGAAAGGAAACAAATAACAAACTTGTGATATATACAATTCCAGGTAGGCAGGCGGTTATGTGATATCCATTCCTGATCTCAGCTCTGGCATTTGCGGTGATACATAGTAGTAAACACAGGTTTTTAAGTTGATGATTTAATACCGAAATCGCAACGTTTATGCGACAAATTTAATGTGTATAGAGGCACGAAATCGATCATTTCATCCATACATTAAAAATAAATAGGTTTTGATCACCTTATTTGCCGCTGCCTGTGTAGATTGCGGTCGCTTCCGGTCCCGACTCATCCTTTATTGCATGGAGTATGGTCTCTATGGTTTCATAGGCTTCGTCCCAGGTAGTTCGCTCAAAATCGTAAGTGCCTTTAGGGCCTTTACGCTTCATGGGATAGAGGATTCGATCTTTGGAATAGACTATTTCGCGTGAGAGACGGCCGATTTTGCATATTCCACCCATCCGTGAGGTTTCATCAGCCCGCATTTCAAGATTTTCCCATCATTGTCATAAGTCACTATGACCCAGCATCCGGCCGCGCAAATTCCGCACAAAGCTCGCTTTTCATTAATAGCGTTTTGCATTTCTTTCTTTATACTGTTTCACTAGTTTTGCTCAGCATAGTTCATGGATAACGCCTTGCGGTTGCAATGAAAAATGATTCATAACCTGAACTCAGGTCTCTAAAGACCCTCCTCAAGTAAAGCCCGCACCTGCAGTGCATGTGTAACAATGATCAGTTGTAGCGATATGGTTGCCCGGCTCCGGAGGACCCGGCATTTCAGAAACATGGATTTTGCGCCCTCCCATAAAAAGACCTCCGGCCAGATTAAAGTCACAATCGTAAAGGTACCCGTCCCAGGAAACAGAGACAAGTGTTCGGCACATAACGCCGTCTACGGAGCAAGGGTTGAAACTGGAATAGAGTTTTTCCATATATTTGCGGAAGTTACCTGATTTTACGAGCCACTGACGAAATCTTCCCAGAGGGACATTGGCAAAATTAAAAAGGTTGTTGAAAACGATGCCCCATTTTTTCTTCAAAACCTGACGGAATCTCTTTTCCATCCCGACCTGCAAGGGAGGAAGAAATGCCCCTGTGGGGTTGGACACCAGGTTGAGTTCCAGGCCTGACCCATTGTGTCCATAGCCCAGAGCATTCAACTTTTTCAAAGCATCAATGCTGATTTGGAAGCTCTTATCTCCTCTCTGCGAATCGGCCTGAAGCTCATTTAATGAAGGAAAAGAAGCCACGATTACCACGCGCAAAGATTTCAACAGCTCCATCAAGTGATCCCTTTTTCCGTCATTTAAGGCAGACAGATTCGAGCGCAACATAATCCTTGGCGCCAGAGAAGTCATTTCCTCAATCAGCTTGCCAATGTTCGGGTTCAGTTCGGGTGCGCCCCCGGTGATGTCAATGGTTTCAAATTGGCTCCGCCGAGCATAAGATATTACCTCGCTTACTATCCCTGCTTCCATGTTTTCCTTACGGCCGGGACCGGCATCCAGATGACAATGCCGGCATATCTGGTTGCAGAGAAAACCGACGTTAATCTGCAACGTATGGGTTTTATCCCGGTTTAACTTAAGACTGTTACGTGAGAGAGTAAGGCTAAAAGGCGCTTCAGGCGTGGATTCTTCCGATGATAACTTCGCCCTTACATGTAATATTTGCCCATCAGACATTATATTACTCCGCATGCATCTGTTTTACATTGATAATTTTTCAGCAATATTACGCATCTGAACGCCGTGAACAAGTGAGGCGCCACCGCGTATTGCAGTTACTATATGGATCGCTTCTGTCATCTCAGCCAGGCTGGAGCCCTTTTCAAGACATGCCTGTGTATAGGCATCAATACAGTACGGGCACTGTACGGTATGTGCAACAGCAAGGGCGATGAGCGATTTTTCTCTTTCCGTAAGTTCGCCTTCGGCAAACACGGCACCATAATAATCAAAGAACTTTTTAGCTAGTTCCGGCGCATCCTTTCCAATTTCTTCAAATTTCGGCAAGTCTTCTGGTTTGTAGTATGTTTCCATTTCAGGTATCTCCTTTCCAAAGAATATATTTTTCTTTACTCTTCACAGATATCAGTGCCGCAAGCCCTCCCCCTTAGATGAAAAAAGAACTTGAGACTTTTCTTAATCTTGTCGGAGAATATCTTGGGGGAGAAAAATGTCCCGGCAACCTTTTTGTTAATTTCACCGATTGTAGGATATGGATGCACTGCGGAAGCAAGTGTAGAAAGCTTTACTTTGCCGTTTAACACATCCACCCATTCATTGATCAAATCCCCTGCATGGGGCCCTAAAATCTGAACTCCGATGGGTTTTTCTTTCTCATCCAGAATCATTTTAATCTTACCGACTTTTTCCCCTTCTGCCAGGCTTCTGTCGTTATCCTTGAATGCTTCTGTCCAGACAGAATAGTCGATTCCTGTCGCTTTTGCTGCTTTTTCGTTCATTCCAATGCTTGCAAGTTCGGGGTCGGAGTAGGTGCACCACGGCAGGAAGGTATAATCGGTTTTACGGGGGAGATGAAAAATCGCATTACTGATCACAATACCCCCCTCGTAACCGGCTGCGTGGGTAAACTGGAAACCACCGTTGACATCCCCGGCAGCATAAATATGTTTGTGGTTCGTTCGCAACCTTTTATCTACATTGACGCCTCTTTTGTCAAATTTGACACCGATGTCCTCAAGCCCCAGCCCACCGGTGTTGGCGGATCTTCCCATTGCAATAAGGATTGTTTCTGCTTTTAGACAAATAGTCTTTCCCGCCTTATCTTTTATGATCACCTCTTTCTCGCTGCCCAGGTCTTTTGTGGCCTCAATAGAAGCATTTAAGTAGAATACAACGCCTTCCGAACCCATAACATTCATGACTTCATCAGCCATGTCCTTGTCTTCTTTCCCAAGGATCTGGTCAGCACGATCAACAATAAAGACCTTGGTCCCCAGGCGATTAAACGCCTGTCCCATTTCTGTCCCTATGGGTCCGCCACCTAATATGATCATCGATTTAGGCAGATGATCCAGATAAAATATCTCCCTGTTGGTGATATAAGGTGTTTTATCCAAACCCTCTATGGGAGGAGAGGTAGGGGAGGAGCCTGAAGCGATGACCCAGTTTTTTGCTGAATATGTTTTCCCGTTCAACTGTACTGTATGCTCATCTGTAAACTTTGGTTCTCCAAATTCCACCTTGGCCCCTAATCCACAGAATCTTTCCTCAGAATCATGTTTTTGAATGATGTCTATAACGGATTTGATCCTTTTAGATACATGCTTAAAGTTGGCCGGAGGCACATCAACTTGAGGCAGGCCTAATTTCTTAGCATTTTTCAGCATGTGATAAACATGGGCTGTTTTGATAAGCGTTTTACTTGGAACGCATCCAAAATGTAGACAGTCGCCCCCGAGGGTTTTTTCCTTCTCAACAAGAAGGGTTTTAGCACCCAATTGGGCGGCACCGGACGTAACGGTTAGTCCTGCCGAGCCACCACCGATAACACCGATGTCAAAATCATAGTTTGTCATAATGCACTCCTGAATCTTTATTGTGTTTCACATTACATTTTATATTTTTTGGTTGATAGAAATCTTAGGAATGAAAGATGTTCCATTAAACCAGAACTGGATATCAGATAACAGATATCTCCTCAATTGAGCCCGGCTCAATTGAAGTTAAAGAGTGGAAAATTATGTTAAATATTTGTCGTTTTGTTCTTCAAATCCTTACATTGATGGGAGAAAAATATTAGATCGGCGAAATATGTTGATTTATTTATTCAATGGCTTGAAACTTTTTCATAAATTTGCGGTCAATATAATCTTTGATTATAAATGCTAGTCTGCCCCCAAACAGGTGCCATTTTTTGTGCAAAACCCCGGTGCCGTCTCCCATGTTAAAGATAATCAGGTAATCTCCGCCCGGATCAAAGGGCAAAAGCTCTGCTCCTTCCAGTGATGCCATGAGGTTGTGAAAAAGTACCGGATTTTCACGAACTGCATAAACACCGACTTTGTCCAGCGGCTGATCTTTAAAATAAATACAATCACCCCCACCAAAGATTTCAGGATACTTTGTGCTCTGCAGGTATTTATTGACAAGCAGCCCTCCGTCGGGGCCTATAGGGAGCCCGGATTCCTTAAATATTGGCGACGGCTTAACACCAAGGGCCAGGAAGATGAAGTCCGTATCATAAATTTCTCCTGATTCCAGTGTAATGTGGTTGGTTTTTATTTCTTTAACATAGCCTTTCTCAAGAATTTCAATACCGCGATTTGTTAGAGACCTTGCAACTTTTCTTCGAACATTTTCCGGGAAGCGTGACATGAACTTATTACCTGCAAAGATCCGGATAACGGGCATACTTTTGCCTAGATCACGTGTCAGCCGCCATATGTTCCCCGCTATTTCAGCGGAAGAAGGCCCACCACCGATTATGCTGATAATTATTTTTTTTTGGGAAACAAGTTCCAGAATCCTTGTCTGAGCCTCTATGAGCTTTTCAATCGGCTTTACCGAATAAATATCCAGGCCATTATCCTTTGCTTTTGATACCGGTACATAACTGCCTGCATTAAAAGAAAGAACATCGTAGGGAACAGTTTCACCGGATTCGAGGAATAAGGTTTTCTCCTCCGGGTCAACACGGACAGCCTTTCCCAGGACAAATGTACCACCCTGTTTTTCAACCACATGCTTTGTGGCGAAACGTATGTCATCGGGCGTATATATCTTTCCAAGCATTCCAGGTCCCATGCCGGAATAGTAATGATACGGAGAAGGACCAATAACCGTTAAATTGTGACCTTTTTCAACAAATTTATGCAGGTTCGCAAGTGTCACCATATGTGCATGACCGCCGCCGACAAGTACGAGATGTTTCCCCATAATTACATCCTTTTTTCTCCTTTCTTTCAAATTCCTAACCCGGATTTCTCACGAGCCAGAGCGGTGCAGGAACAAGGCATTTCAGCCCGAAGACGTAGAGTTCTACTTCGAGGGCTGAATAACGCAGTTCCTGTGCCGCTCTGGCTCGCCTTTGGTGAAGAACATCAAATGCCTTTTTTTTATTTTGCACTATTACAGTCTGCAATTCCGAACTTGAGATAAATTA
>JAUVVS010000042.1 GCA_030604545.1 Deltaproteobacteria bacterium
AGCGCATCTTGGCCTGGCCCGTATATTCTACGAATGGAACGACGTGGATGCCGCCCAACAGCACGGACAACAGAGCATCCAACTGGCGCGGCCGCTAGAAAACAATGACAGATTCGTTGCCTGTGAGGTGTTTCTCGCCCGCCTGAAACTTGCCCAGGGAGATGTGGCCGGCGCGACCGCTATTTTAGCTAAAGCCGATCAGTTCGTGCGCCAGCATAACCTCGTGCATCAGATGCTTGAGGTTGCTGCCGCACAAGTGCTTACGTTGCTTCACCAGGGCAATCTGACGGCAGCCGCTCATCTGACTCAGACGCACAAACTCCCCATCAGCCAGGCCCGAGTACACCTGGCCCAGGGAGACACGTCCGCAGCGCTGGCGGTGCTGGGGCCATTGCGCCAGCAGGTGGAGGCAAAGGGTTGGGAGGATGAACGGCTCAAGGTTATGGTTCTACAGGCGGTCGCTCTACATGCGCATGGCGAAAAAGACAAGGCTGCGCAACTGCTGGGTGACGCGCTGGCGCTGGCAGAGCCGGGCGGATTCATCCGTATCTTTGTTGATGAAGGCCCATCGATAGCGGAATTGCTGGAAAAAATCCTTGATGAAAATGTCGACGTTCCACGGCCGTATGTGAAAAAGCTGCTGTCAGCATTCAGGTTAGGAAAGTTGATCAAAATCGAGGAAGGCCTGGTTGTAGATCGTTTGAGTGAGCGCGAACTGGAGGTACTAAGGCTCATTGCTGCCGGACTACCCAATAAAAAAATCATGGAGGAACTTTTCCTTTCATTAAGCACCGTCAAAACCCACATCAGGAATATCTACAGTAAACTAAACGTACACAGCCGCACTGAAGTTATAGTTAAAGCTAAAGAGATGGACCTATTATAGTAGAATTAGTTTCCTTTTTAATATTTAAGACAAATTCTTAACGCAGCGAAGCCGCAATAAGCAAAAATCAATTTCCAAATAACAAAAATTTTACTACAAATACTATAAACCTACCTCAAGATACTCATAATCATCCCTAAAAATCATACTTTCGGACGATTACATTCTCCATTGGATAGTGTAATTTTATAGTGAAAAAATAATCGATTTTCCTGGAAAGGAAAGAAACAGTGAAAATCCCAATGAACGAGGTATTATTACCACAGATGTAGATACTAAAAATGTAGTTGACGTGGCGGAGCTTTATCAAAAACAATCATGAAGGGTTAGATAAAGGAAATTGGCAATGAAAAAACAACAAACCTGGCACGGTCCGTCGCACTATCAAATAAAAGTGAAAGGACGTCTCGGGAGCCAGTGGTCTGATTGGTTTGAGGGTATGACAATTGCATTTAAGGGAAGTATGACAACTATAACAGGTAAGGTTGCAGACCAGGCAGCTTTGCACGGATTGCTCATTCGGGTACGTGATCTGGGTTTACCTTTGATTTCAGTAGTGCGTGTTGAACCCGAACAGAATAACAAGAAATAAAGAGCTAAGACGTAAAGAATTTGAATTCATCAAATAAAAATTGAAAGAGAGACTAACTTGAATAATTCATAGCCACTAAGACTCAAAGACGCAAAGTTTTTAAAATCATAGATTTAAGATATCTTGAAAAAATATATTTAAAATACTCTGTCGAAAAGTCACAATACAATTAAGTAATTATTTCTTTGAGACTTAGAGTCTTGGTGGCCTAAATTTATGAATTAATCAGGCTAACAAATAATTCAAACATATTTAATGAAGAAAGGATAATATATGTTCAGGAGTATTAAATTTATACTAATTTTATTGCTATTTACCATTCCACTGTGCGCCCAACACAACAGTGCCACTCTAAGCGGATTTGTCTACGATGAATCCAACGGTGAGGCGCTGATCGGCGTCAATGTCTATATCCCGGAACTGGCAATTGGTAGCGCCACTAATACAAGCGGCTACTATATAATACCGGAAATTCCGGCTGGTGAACATGTGCTTGTTTGTGAATATATCGGATATAAAACCAGGCGATGGACGCTGACAATTAATCCAGATGAAAACAAATCGATTGATATTGTACTAACGCCGGATATACTGGAAAGCGAAGTTATTGTTGTTACGGCGGATTCCGTACGGACAAGCATTAAGCTGTTCGATAAACCTGTTTCAGTGCTCACCGTATCGCCACGGGAAATCAAAGTCATGCCTGCGGTTGTAGAAGCCGATCTGTTACGGTCATTGCAAACTTTACCCGGGATTGTTTCTGTTTCGGACTTTTCTTCAGCGCTTTATGTACGCGGCGGAACGCCTGATCAAAATCTCTATCTCATCGATGGCAGCGACGTTTATAACCCGGAGCATGCTTTTGGTATTTTTTCCACTTTCAACACCGAGGCCATCAAACATGTAGAAATCTCTAAAGGAGGATTTGGCGCGCAATACGGTGGGAGACTTTCATCTGTTTTGGATGTGACAAATTTGGATGGCAATCGTGAACAATTTGAAGGCAGCGCTTCTTTAAGCCTGCTGGCGGCTAAAACAACATTGCAAATGCCGATAGGAGATTTCGGTTCTGTATCCGGTTCGCTACGTCACACTTATTTTAACGAGACTATTGGTCAGATTCAGGATTCGCTGCCGGATTACTACTTTTATGACGGTAACATCAAAGCTTTTTTTGAGCTGGATAAATATAACAAACTTTCCATTTCAGGTTTTGGCGGGCGTGATGCACTCGATATTGCAATCAATGAAAACAAGCATGATGAAATGCACTTTAAATATAGCTGGGGTAATACAACGGGCAGCCTGCGCTGGATACATGTTTTTTCACCGAAATTGTTTTCTAACTTTTGGATTACAGCCAGCCGCTTTTCATCCAAGTTTGATCTTGGTGAAATTGTAAATGTAGTAGAAAAAAATGGAATTTCCGATCTGACATTTAAGGGGAACCTGGAATATGCCTGGTCACAACACTGGCAATCAAAATTTGGTTTTGAACAGAAAAATATTAAGGGAACATTGCGCCAAAGCTTTCCCGGCGTATTGATAGATATAGAAAAAACGCCTCAATTATATGCGCTTTACCTGCAAACCAACTGGCGTCCCAATGTTTTTTGGGATATCGAAGCCGGCGTCCGTTATAATTACTTTGACTCACAGAAAAATTTCTCAGATATTGAACCCCGCTTTAGCGTCAAATATCGCTTAACGGAAACGATAAACCTGAAAGCTGCCGCAGGAAGGTTTAATCAGTATCTGCACCGGATACCGCGGTCCTTTATAGCTGCCATCTGGATAGTCTCGGACCAAAACACCAATAGTTCCAGGGCTGACCATTTTATTCTTGGTTTCCAAAAAGAAGTGGCACGGGATTACCAACTGGAAGTGGAAGCCTATTATAAAGACTATAAAAATATCCATTCCTTCAATCATAATTTTGTGACCCAGGTTAAAGCCGATCATTTTGATGACAGTAGTAATCCCGTTTTTACAGAAACGCAGGGGCTCTTTAACGAAGGAAAAGGAACATCAAGAGGTTTTGAGTTTCTGTTTCGTAAAGAAAGCGGCTGGTTGATCGGCTGGCTGGCTTATAGCTATGCCTACACGGAATACACATTGGGAAATGTAAACCAGGGTAAAAGTTTTTCCCCGCGTCATGACAGGACTTCAACATTGAACTTTGTCAGTAACCTCGATCTAAGAAACGGTTGGCGCAAGCTGTTTGGCATGCCTTATAAAAATGATGATTCCAAATGGACTTTGGGTCTGAATCTGGTATATGCCAGCGGCCAGCCGTTAACCATGCCGGGATCTGCTTATTTAATCGGCTCATCTCCGGAAACCCCCGAACCGGATGCCATACTCTATCCATCAACTATAAATAAATATCGTTTACCGGCTTATGCGCGATTAGACGTCAGCCTGACCTGGCTTAAACAGTTTAATACCTGGTCGATGGCGCCTTACCTACAGATATTTAATATCGGCAACCGCAAAAACGTGTGGTATGTGGATTATGATTTTGATGAAAAAATCGGCAAAACGGATATAGTGAGCATGTTTCCCGTTGTACCAACGATAGGGATCAACTTTACTTTTTAAAGCACATTATTAATAAACCACGGATGAACACGGATCATCACGGATTTTTTAAAAATGACAATCCCTTAAGGTAAAAAGTGATTTTAATCTGTGTAACTCAGTGTAAATTCGTGGTTAAGAATAAAATATCAAAATGGAGAAAAAAATGTTAAAAATAAAAAACTTAAGTAAAAATGTTTTTTTCTTTTTTCTTTTATCTTATTTCTTGTTTCTTGCCTCTTGTGGTACACCAACCGTTTCCATAAACGAGGAGCAATACGAGCCCAAGATAGTTGTTGAAGGTTATCTTGTTCCCGAACGACCCATTCAAATAAAAGTAACCCGCAATTTTTATGTCAAAACCGATTTAACCAAAATCGATCTTGCTTTAGCTGACGCTGATGTCTCAATTACAGATTTGGAGACCGGAAAACAACATTCACTTAGTTTTAATGCAAATGATGAATTTTTTGAATATACAGGCGATGAACTGTCCAACGCCTATAATAAAAGCTATAAGTTAGCTGTATCGGCAGAAATTGATGGTAAAAACCTGCACACAGAATCCACCACAATAGTACCCAATTCCGGCTTGAAAATCATAGGAATGAATCATAAAAGTCTAAAATATCGTCCACGTAAGGACAATGGAGAAATCATAAGCCCTATGGTAGAATTTGAACGTTCACCGGGCACAGATTTTTACATTGCCTCGGTTTTAGCGCTCGATGCATCCACTGACAGTTATATTTATGATAATGCTTTTGACAAACTCAGCAAATCGGAAGTAGAAGATGATTTGGACCAATTGCGCTGGGAAGATATGTGGATCACCGATACGCCGCTTACCGCCGGACGTACAACCATGGAACTGTTCTGGTGGGATATAATGTTTTACGGATCATACCAGGTGGTTATTTATGCCGCTGATAAGAATTACCGTGATTTCCAGATGACTTATGAAGATGTACAAGAAGATGATGGCAATTTTCACGAGCCGCTGTTTCATTTTACAGGCGACGGAATTGGTGTATTTGGCTCGGCCGTAGCCGATACAGTTTATTTTGAGATAGTACGGTAAGATAACAAAAATTTGTAAGAACAGAGATTGTTGTCATATTTGGAAAAAATTGTCATAATTGCCATATATGGTAAATATAATTATCGCATTTGGCAATTTTGTAAAACGAGTTTTTGTAACTTGTTGATTTTATTGAATATCTTATTTTGGCACGTCTTTCGCTTAAGTGAATAAAAGAATATCACTAAAAAACAGAAAAATAGAGGAAAAATAATGAAATGGTTAGAGATTATTGAACTTCGATCAGTAGACATCAATCGGGAGTTGCTGGAATCGCAATTGCAAAAGTTGATTGATGAAGTGGATAAGGAAAAAAATCCGGCAATCATGGCTTATAGCCGTGTACTGATAGATACCGATTTTAGCATTTACCTATTTCACGATTCAAAAAATGTAGAAAATAGTGGGAGTCCGTTGGGTTTACGTCTTTCTTCAGCTTTAAAAGAGTTTGGCCTTGTTAATCATAGTACATGGATTAAGATGCATAACAAATAATCATTATCAACGGGTATTATTGGAAATAATTTTTTTAGACAGGATTAACAGGATATACAAGATTCAGAATAAATAGATAGATTTTTAAATTATTTAGCCTGATTAATTTATAAATTTAGGCCACCAAGACTTTAAGTCTCAAAGAAATAATTACTTAATTGTATTGTGACTTTTCGACAGAGTATTTTAAATATATTTTTTCAAGATATCTTAAATCTATGATTTTAAAAACTTTGCGTTCGCCGGTAGGCGAATCCGCCCACTGGCGTGATCTTTGAGTCTTGTGGCTATGAATTATTCAAGTTAGTTTAATAAACCTAATACACTTTTTAAATCCGCCTGCCGGTACGGAGAAAGAAATAAATATCGGAATGGTATGCACTACTTTTTACTTTAAACTTTTACCTTTTTACTTTATAGTATACTCCGTGTACTCTAAAAGGATATGGCTTAAGCATTATACTATCTTTAATTGAAGAAGTTAAACGAGCAGCAAAAATCCCATTTGTCTACTATGAAAAAGAAAACTGATTTGTCAAATCAACAATTGTGGCGATTTTTCGTTCTAACATTTTTACTCAGTTGGCTCATGTGGTTGCCTGGTTTGTTAATTACAAACAATTTGTTTAACCCTAGTCAAACATTAAGTACAATAACTAATGTTTTGAAATGGGTAGCCGGTATGGGGCCATCTCTAGCCGCCATTTTTTTGATATTTAGACGCGATGGGAAAATAGGAGTAAAAAAATTATTCGGCAAAGTCTTGAATACAAGACTCGGATACTGGTATTTCCCCATATTTTTATTACTACCTATTACACTTGTTCTTGCTCATTTATTGAATATTTTTTTCTTTAATGCATCGTTTCCCAAAACCGGTCTTTTGGCAGAACCCTGGTGGATCCCAGTATTATTTGTCATATTTTTTATTATGCAATTTTCAGAAGAATTGGGCTGGAGAGGTTATGCATTAGATCGTCTTCAGAAAAAATGGAATGCTCTTTTTTCAAGTATTTTACTTGGTAGTATTTGGGGTATTTGGCACATACCTATGTTTTTAATAAATGGATTTGGGCAACATGATAACCATCTGCCATTTGGACAATTTTTTTTAACAATTGTTTTAGTTTCAGTATTAATTACATGGTTTCAAAATAATACAAAAGGTAGCCTGATTCCTGCATTTATTGTCCATGCATTGATAAATCTTTCAGGTGAAGTACTGCCTTTAATAGAAAAGAACAATGAAATTCAAGGTGACTTCACGGTATGGATAATTACAAATATATTACTTTTTTTATCTGTAATTATAATAGTATTATTCTGGGGCTATAAAAAATTGGCTCGTTAATAATTGGCCATATAACGAATCGGCTTTGCACCTGACATTTTTCCGCTGTGCTCCAAAATGCAGGTGAACTCAACTGTTAGCGTGCCACATTCGGATGTGTGGTTAATGCCTTTTGAGAGTTAAGGAGGTTGAAGATGAGAGTTAATATCCATCCAATTACGCTAGGGTTTGATTACTGCTATGTCATCCAAGGTGAAGGGGTCATCATGATCGATGGCGGAGCCCCAAAGCAAGCAAAACGCTTCATGGAAGCCATTGAAAGACTTTCAGTAAAACCTGAGGAGATCAAACTAATTGTGATCACTCATGGACATTGGGATCATATTGGATCAGCCAAGGATATCAAAGAGATCACAGGGGCCAAAATTGCCATGCACCAGCAGGAAAAGGACTGGCTTGAGAAGTCTTTAAAGCCGCTGCCTCCAGGGGTGACTCTCTGGGGTCGCATATTTGCCAAGACGATGGCGATGTTTATGCCTTTGGTCCATATCCCCGCAACCGATGTCGATGTGGTACTGGGAGATGAAGAGCTTTCGCTATCAGAATACGGGATTCCAGGTAGGGTGATTTATACTCCTGGTCATTCTTCTGGGTCAGTCAGTGTTCTATTGGAAACAGGGGATGCTTTCGTAGGAGACTTGGCGATGAACAAGTTCCCACTGCGCTTTAGTCCAGGACTGCCCATCTTCGCTGAAGATTTGCAGAGAGTAAAAGAGAGTTGGAAATTGTTATTGGACCAGGGTGCAGAAACGATTTATCCAGCGCATGGGGAGCCTTTTGCGGCTGACATCATTCGAAAGGCTTTGTTGTGAGGGTGCACTATCAACAAAGCGTCTTGAGATTTGCGGTCTGGTGGGCATAAAACACATAACAATTCGTTTCACATGACATTTTTCCACTGCGCTCAAAATGTAGGTGAATTCATGCGATGCAAGAGAGAGACAGCTTCAAAAAAAAGAAAAAAAAAGAAAAAAAAAGAAAAATTTATATATGTAAAAAATAATTTATTTTTAAGAGGTAAATATTATGAAAAAAATATTAATCATTAAATCACATCCCAAAAAAGATAGTTTTTGCAATGCACTTGTCGAAAAATACATTGAAGGAACTAAAAAATCGGGGAATAAAATTGAAATAATTGATTTGAAAAATCTTAATCTTGAAAAGTATTTAAAATATGAACATAAAGGAAATCCAAAGCTAAGTCCAGATTTACTAGATGCTCAAAAATTAATCAAATGGGCAGATCATTTAGTTTTTGCTTACTCGACATGGTGGGGAACTCCTCCTGCTTTATTGAAAGTTTTTATTGAAATTGTCTTTGAATCTGGGTTTGCATACAAATATCCTAAAAGTGGAAAAAGTTTCAAAATAGATAAATTATTAACAGGAAAATCTGCAAGATTGATTGCAACTATGGATATACCTCCTTTATTTAACAGCTTGTTCGGTGGGGATTCTGGAGGGAAAATGATGAAAAGGGCTGTTTTGAACTTTTGCGGAGTCAAGCCAGTTTATAAAAATTATTTTGGTTCTGTAAAACTATCATCTGAAGAAAAGAGGAAAAAGTGGCTAGAGAAGGTTTATGAGATTGGAGTGAATGAATAAAAACAAAATGAAAGAAAAAATTATGACTATAAAAAAACATCTCACCACTTATATTATTACATTTGTAATCTGGTTCATTTTCTTGCTATTTGGTTTACCAAGTGATTATTATCAAACATGGACATTTAATGCTCAAGTTTGTTTAAGTATTTTTGCTTTTTTTATTATTTTACCTATAACCTATATAGTTCTTCAAAAAGTATGGAAGCAGAATTATTTTAAAAACTCTCTATGGATAGCCTTTTATGCTTCTCTTCCATTAGCTGTTTACGACTATATCTATGTAGGATTAATAAAAGGATACGGACACTCATATATATTTAGCCATTGGTATTTAAGCATTTTTTACCTAATTGTTTTGATAGAAATTCCAATCATTGGATATATAATGGAGAGAAGAAGGCTTAGAATAAAAGGGAGAGAGAAATGAAAGCTATTGTATTAAAATATGGAACCCCTGATGTTCTGAATAAGAAATTGTGCGCACGGCAACACTTGGGAATATGGAAATATTAAAAATGGATAATGAACTGGGAAATATATCTGAAGGTAAATTGGCTGATATGCTATTGATAAAAGATAGTCCTTTTGAAAATATTATGTCGATGACATCTCCCACAAAGATCTTTAAAGAAGACCTAATGGACAAAGAAGTGATCGTTGGGCATGGAGAAAAACGAAAACGTTTTGTCATTGTCAAAAATTTAAAAAATGAAAAGCATGATCAGAGCAAAAGGGAGAAACTCGTTAAAGTGCTGCAGGAAAGAATCGATCACATCAATAGCCGCAGGAGAAAAACCCATAATAAGCAGGTGTGTGAACTCAAGTCCCATCGCATATACGGTAAATATGTCAAAGAGCTAAAAGACGGCAGTTTAAAAATCGACCGTATGAAACTGCGTGAAGAAAGCCGGTATGACG
>JAUVVS010000126.1 GCA_030604545.1 Deltaproteobacteria bacterium
ACGTTAAAAATTGCAAGCTGTTTGAGGGCGTTAGCCCGAGTTCTTGCAATTTAGAGAAGCTTTTCAGGAATCCCAAAAATGGTCACAGAGCGAGCAAATTGTACTTTTTACGAAACCATCAAGAATACATTACAAAAAAATAGAATAATATTAGATAACCTTAGTGTCTTGGTGTCTTTGTGGCCTCTTTCTCATATACCGGGAGAATCGGCCAGCATCAAAATTGCAGCGTTGGCGTCGTACATTTCCTTTGCACCTTCCAATGAGTTGATCTTCTGCCAGTTCTCTTCAATCTGTTCAGGGGTGGGCAGGTTCGCATGATCGCCCAATTTAATACCAAGGCCTGTCAGGACCGCGGCCCGACTAAAATAACCCATTCCTGCGTTGAATATTGCACCTGTCTTGTCGCACGCTTCGCTGCTAAGATACAAAACCAGTGGTGCCACAAACTCAGGTTTCATCTTCTCAAAAATTTCCGGGGGCGTGACATCTTCCGTAAGCCTGGAAGCAGCCAAAGGTGCTATGGTATTAACCTTTATATTGTATTTGGCGCCTTCAATTTTCAAGGTGTTCATCAGTCCCACAAGGCCCATTTTAGCAGCAGCATAGTTGGTCTGGCCGAAATTGCCATACAGCCCTGCCGCCGAAGTAGTCATGATGATCCGGCCATAACCGTTTTCTTTCATTACCTTGAAGGCGGCATGTGTGACATTGTAAGCTCCGTTTAGATGCACATCCAGAACCGGCTTCCAGTTTTCCGGTTCCATCTTCAAAAAGCTTTTATCTCTAAGAAACCCGGCATTGTTTATCAAAATATCGACTTTGCCGAAGGCATTTACAGCAGACATTACGATGTTTTTCCCGCCTTCCGGAGTCGCAACGTTATCGTAGTTGGACACTGCTTCTCCGCCAAGTTCTCTTATTTCCTGCACCACATTGTCTGCAGGGCTTGTCGACCCTTTACCGGAACCGTTACGATCGCATCCCAGGTCGTTTACAACAACTTTAGCGCCCCGCCTTGCCAGTTCGAGAGCGTATATCCGTCCCAGACCTCCTCCTGCACCGGTGACGACGGCGACACGACCATCAAAGCGAACTTTTTCCGTTTTTTCCGTTGCACCGGGAACCGGGACCGCCTTCCAGAAATAGTTTACAAAACCCCGCTCTTTTTCCTCAGCTCGCTTTCTGAATACCATCTTTACAGTCAGCCCCACCTTTAAGGCATCTATCTCACAATCCGTAAAATCGGCCATGAATCGTCCCCCGCCTTCAAACTGTATCATGCCGTATATGGCGGGCGGGTCCATAGATACAGAAAGCATGTCACCTGTGAAGGTCTTGATCTTTGCCGGTACTTCAGAAAATTCATAATCGCCCTGGCTGTGTATGGCCCCGCATTGGGGATTGACACAGATATCCATTTTCGGAAACTGCGGGGTGCCGCATTCACGGCATTTCCCGCCAACCACTCCCAGGATCATCTTGTTCTTTCGCTCTAGAGCGGTCATGGCCGTCTGGTTGGGCGCCTCTGCCCGGATCCCCATTTCGGCTTGAATCAGATCTCTGAATTTCAGCCATTTCATATAGTTCTCGGTGGTTTTTTTGTTTTTTATGGACTCTTTGAAGCCGTTTCTATGGGGAAGCTGAGTGATATTCTCCGTAACCTCGAAATAAAGAGCGTTACATCCTTGCCCGAAGCCTGCCACCAGGAGACGGTCCCCGGGCTTGGATGACTCTAAGGCACAAACGAGCATCAATAACACATGAGCGGTACCGGTTTCTCCGCAAACATCGTGCATGGTATCAACTACCTTTTCCGGTGAAGCGCCGAGGTTCTTGGCGATTTTACGGTGCTCGGCTTTGAAAATGCATGGAAATATCAGTTTGTCCACGTGGTCCATGGTGATGTCGAGTTTATCCATGAGTCCGCTTATTGCCTCAGGGATGATCCTGGCGTAACCCATATCCCTAGCCCAGCGTTCTTCCCATACATAATCATACTTTTTCATAAAACCGCGATAATGGTCCGTAAAGTCGTAAGATACACAATAGGATCCCTTGAATTGTGCAATGACGTCTTTATCTCCGACTAATATCGATGCAGCGCCGTCTCCAAACCACATTTCATAAAAAGAAGCGGCTTTTGTTTCACGACGATCCGCGGCCGCAATTAGAATATTCTTTTTTTCCCCACTTTTTACGGCTTCCAGAGCGGCAACCAAGGCTGTACTTCCCGCCTTCTGCGATGACGTGAAATCCGAAGTGATAATGTCATTTCTCAGATTAAGGGCGCTCGACACGATTCCGGCATTCTGCCGATCGGCAAATGGAAGTGTAGTCGAAGCTAAATAAAGGCCGTCCACGGCAAGCTTGTCTTTTCCAATCAGACAATCGCGTGAGGCCGCTACTGCCATGGTGACAGAGTCTTCATCCCAGTTACACATGGATCGTTCGCCCTGTGCCAATATCACAATAGCAGGTGCAAACCAGCCCATATGCTGATATATGGACATTCGATCCAGTCTTAAGCGAGGAATGTAAGCCCCATAAGAAGTAATACCGATCATTGTGATTTCCTTTGAATTATTGATTATAAATCTTTTCCTACTCAACCACTTAACCACTCAACTATTTGACGAGGTCTGAAGTTAATACAACTTGAACAATTTTTCGATGAGCTGAGATTTCATGATATCCCCCTCGATTTTTAGTTTTCCCGACGTGTAGGCTTTCATCGGTATTAGCATCCCATTCATCATATCGAGGAAGTCGGTGTCTGCAATCTTGAGAGTACATGTGGGTTTCTCATTCGTTCCGGATTCCACAATGCATATATTATCTTTGACAACACAAAACCAATCACCGCCATCTTTACCTGAGATGCTATATTGGAAGACCACATCTAAACCCGCAGAAGCATCCGGGATAAAGGCGTTGGGCATAGCATCAAATACAGCAGAAACAGATTTAAATCTATGCTGTGATTTTTCATCCGATCTATCAGGAGATGAAAAAGCTGTTAGGGCGTCACCTACATAGTCATTGAGATGACTGTATTCCTTTCCATTTTTTATGGTAGAGATTTTGTCCAGATTGTCCATAATTGCTTCAACGGTAGGAAGTCTATTTGCATCTCCCACAACTGCGCCTGGCCCTGTAATAACGGCTGTTCGGCTGAAACAGCCCATCCCGGCATTGTAAATGTTGCCGCTAACAGGGCATCTATCTGAGCAAAGATAAATGACAAGAGGCGTCACGAATTCCGGTTTTGCCTTTTCTATAAAATCTTGAGGAAAAACATCCTCAGTTAAACGTGTTGTTGCCAATGGAGCGACGGTGTTAACCAATATATTATATTTCTTACCCTCCAGTTTAAGGGTGTTCATCAACCCCACCAGAGCCATTTTAGCGGCAGAATAGTTAGCCTGGCCAAAATTACCATAGAGACCGGACGTAGAAGTGGTCATAACAATTCGGCCATATCCTTTTTCCCGCATTACCCGAAAAGCCGGGCGCGATACGTTATAGGCTCCATTTAAGTGAACGTCGAGTACTGTCTGCCAGTTCTTGGGTTCCGTTTTAAGAAAACTCTTATCACGCAGAATTCCCGCATTGTTAATGAGAATGTCTACCGTCCCAAAGGTATCAAGGGCTGTTTTTACTATATTTTCTCCGCCTTCTGGAGTGGCGACATTGTCGTAGTTTGCCACGGCTTTCCCGCCCAGCTTGCGTATTTCCTTTACCACCTTATCTGCAGGGGATGCAGATCCTTTTCCGGAACCATTTCTATCCCCTCCCATATCATTCACAACTATCTTTGCACCCTTTTTAGCCAGCTCCAGGGCATAGGCTTGACCGAGGCCGCCTCCGGCGCCGGTTACAATGGCTACACGATCATCAAAACGGATCTCATCTTTTGGAATGTCTCCGTATTCGAAGACTCCGTTGTCAATCACTACCTCTTTGGTTTTGGCATTTATGGTTCTCCAAATCGCCTTTCCTTCCTTTGTTTTCCAGATAAGGGTCCTGATAGGAGTTCCAGGATATAGCGCCTTTGAAAAACGGCAGTTAAAACGTCTGACCTTTTCAGGCTCTCCGGGAACCAGGCTGTGGATCAGCGCCCTGCATGCATATCCATGGGTACATAACCCGTGCATGATAGGTTTTTCAAAACCGGACGTTCTTGCGAAATCTGGATCCACATGAAGCGGAAATATATCTCCTGAAAGCCTGTAAAGAAGCGGCTGATCAGCAGAAGGTAATGCTTCTACTTCAAAGTCCGGATCTCTGTTCGGAAATTTGACCTCTTTTTTTGGTGAATTTTCTCCGCCAAAGCCGCCGTCAAGACGTGCAAAGATGGAGATGATACTCGTAAACAGTTTTTTGCCGTTTGAATGAAAGGTGTCACTTTCAGCCAATATCAGTGCGCCCTTGTCTTTCCCCTTGTCATAGTAATGGGTTATTTTCCCCTCGGTAGTCAAAGTTCCTTCGGGTGGAATCGAGCTGTGAAAAATAATCTCCTGCTCTCCGTGAAGAACTCCGGCCGGATTTACATTGGAAGTTGTACCAACAAGCCAGAAAAAGTCGATGATCGCCGCCATTGAAAAGGTCGGCAATACTTTAAGCTCTTTTTCATAGCAGTATTCCAAATCAGAAAAGCCTGCACCAACACCCAAGGCATAAAGGACGGCATCTTTCCAAGTATAATCTTTGGAGATAGGACTGATCTTTTTACCAATAGCATCCAGGTTTAGAGCCATTTTTAATCCTCTTTTAATAGATGAGCAAACTCATTATTTATAACATCAAATAGTTCTTCGCCTATGGCAATTCCTATTTCGATAAACTGTGGCCCATATTTTTTCCCGGTGTTAGTTCTGAATGTATTTTTTATTTTATGTAGTGTGTCCATGCCTTTGGGGTAAAGATGCATGAATTTTGAAAAGGGAGTTTTATAAAATGATACCATGTCCCATACTGTATAATAAAAATTATCAGGTCCCCAACGAAATTTATCGGCATCGTAGAGGCAGTCGGAAGTAAGGGTACCTTCCGGGGTGTTTGATTTAACACTGGTTTTGAAAGCCTCATGGTTTTGGATAGCGTGGCTGATATCCTTTATTTCATCATGTAAAAGGGAATAAGATTTAAGTACCTCTTCGGAAAAGAGAGCGCTTTTAAGGGCGTGATTTTTCTGTTTCCGCTTTGTGTCGTGGAAAAGACCGGCGCATTGGACAATGAGTAATCGCCGGGTAATAACATTATCAGAATATCCGGCAAGATTACCCTCAATATATATTAAAGTTCCGGCGTCTTTTGCCACCTTGCTTGCGTGTTCAAAGCCATGCCCAAAGTCATCTTCCAGATGCTCTGCTATAAATATCCGCAATTCGACGATGAGAGGGTCTGTTTCGAAAAATTGCTGTGAAAATTCATTTGCTTGAGGAAAGTCTTTATAAAAATCAGGGGTAGGGAAACGGGAAACAATCTTCCGTGCCCGTTCTCGGATACGAGCGTATATAGGTTCCATATTTCAAGGAAGTCAAAAAAGTAATCCGACAGTTATAAAAGGCCTCCACAGACCTTCCACTTGCCGTCTTCTTTTACCAGTTTAATTGTCTCATCAACCTCATGTGTTTCACCGATGAAAAATATTCTCGCAATATATTCATAAATAGAGTTTATTGAAACCCTTTTTTTGCCTGTCAGCTTGACTTGAGCTTCATTATCGCCAATGAAGGTGGTATGGGTTTCTATATGGTAAAGTTTGTTTTTTAAAAAATTTATACTAAAACCCTGGGCCTTTGCTTCTTTTTCGGCGAGATTTATATATCGTTCTGCAACATCAACATCATCAACAAACTTTTGTTCTTCACAAATAAATTCCGACATTGAAGGGTCAAACTTAAAATATGCTTTGGCAAATGCAACTGCCACTCTGTTGGGTTTATTTTGGCAATCTGCAGAGACAAAAATTACTTGTAAGATGATTCCAAGTAATATTGTTAGTGCTATTGTTACAATCTTTTTCATTTGCATAATTTATTACTCCTCCTTTTAAAGTATCATTATATTTATTAGCATGGAATACATTTTTAGACAAGGATTTTTAGCAACATTTTGGCCTTATGGCAAAGTGGCGTCTCAAAGGCGATCAAATTTTATATTTATTGGTCTTTTTTCATTTTGGGGTTTCCGGGACGTTGTTGAATTCGATTACTTAATAATAGATCTGTTCACCATTTTTGATACTGCTGAGGTTGAGACACCTGTGTTTCTGGCAATTTCTGTTATGGGGATACCATATTCCGAAAAAAGCTTAATTGCGATACGAAACCGA
>JAUVVS010000117.1 GCA_030604545.1 Deltaproteobacteria bacterium
GAATTCTGAATCACGTATTTTTTTTACCAAACACATTTCTAAATCACACTGGAGGCATCGATTCGCTTCACTTACGGCTTGATCGTCACTAAAGCACAGGTCGACCTCCATAAAACCTTTATGCCTTTCCGAAATAGTTAAAGTCGGCATCTTTGCCCTTTTAAGATCTGCAAATCCTGTTTCTCTTTTCCCGTCATAGGGCAATGGATCAGCGTGCTTTCTATAATCTTCTCCTATGATACCATCTCCGCCCAAATATTTGTCGATGGAACTTGCAGCCCTTCTTCCGGCTGCAATGGCATCAATAATAGCTCCCGGTCCATTGGCAACATCACCCCCGGCAAAAACACCCGACATATCTGTTTCCTGTGTTTCCTTATCAATTGCTATCAAACCATTGTTTACCTGCAAAGAACCTTTATCATCAAAAAAACAAAAATCTTTACAAAAAGCAATCTCACTTGTCTGGCCAATGGCTAAAATAACTTGATCAGCCTCAACGGTTTTAGTCGTATCATCAAAGAATGGGCAAAAATTGCCCTCATCGTCAAAAACCGATGTACAACGAACGAGGTCGAGGCCTGAAACCTTTCCATTATCATTTAATATTTTTTTGGGTCCCCAAGAATAAAGTAATTCGATACCCTCCTCCAAGGCCATTTCAATTTCCCAGGGATTGGCAGGCATCTCTTCTCTACTTTCCAGACACGCCATGGTTACTTTATTAGCTCCCAGTCTTAAGGCTGTGAGTGCAACGTCAACCGCAACGTTGCCTCCGCCAATGACTACGATTTTATCTTTAAGGGCTAATTCTTTTCCCTCACTCACTTCCACTAGAAAGTCGACCCCCCATAGGACATCATCCAAATCGACCCCTTCCAGGGGTAACCTCTTGCTTAATTGGGCTCCGATGGCAATGAAAACGGCTTTATAACCATCCTTCTTTATCTGGTCTATATCTAAATCATTACCCAATTTTTTTCCTGTTTCCATCTCTATGCCGATACTTAGAACCTGATTAATCTCTTTATCAAGAACATCCTCCGGTAATCTGTAATAAGGGATTCCATAACGCATCATCCCTCCTGCTTTGGATCTTGCCTCAAAAATAGTTACATGATGTCCCTTCTTTCTCAGATAAAAGGCGGCAGTCAAACCCGCAGGCCCGGATCCGATCACCGCCACCTTATGACCTGTGTCCTTTTCAACGTTTAAAATCTTCTCAGACAAGCCGCCTGCTTTATCAGCAGCATACCGTTTTGCGGCACAGATGGATATGGGCTCATTGATCTCTCCTCTTTTGCAAGCAGTTTCGCATGGGTGTGTACATACCCTTCCCAGTATTCCGGGAAAAGGAGCCTTCTCCATAATTAATTCATATGCCTCATCATTCTTTCCCTGGGCAATGAGTCTTAAATATCCTGGTATATCTATGCCCGCCGGGCATGCTTGAACACATTTTGGAATATCCGGAATAAGTTCTTGGGGTGCAATTACGCGAAGGGTTCTAGTGATATCAAGGATCTTAATTCCATTGGGGCAAGCATCCTCACACCTAGCGCATGTGGCACAGAACCACGGCATGGGAGATCTTGCTATTTCATCAACTAAATCGAGTTCTATATGTCGAATGAGACGTCTAATATTGAAGCCGTTTATATCGGTTAAAGGGCATGCGGAACTGCAACGTCCGCACTGCTCGCAGTATCTGAACATCTCAACGTCATTAAATTTTTCAATGAATTGTAATTTATTGTTCATGTGTATTTACTGCCTCAAATGAAATGCCTATAAAAAAATTGGTAACCGTTCACGGGTTCAGAGGTTCATTGTTCAGGGTTATCTTTCTTTTGTTGACCTTGCTCGTAGACCAGCAAGTACTTGATGAAGCCACGAATGACAGCGCGAGTGCGTCCGGCATGATCATAAACATCCTGAACCTCTGAACCCTGAACTTTTGAACCCATGAACGGTTACAAAAATTGTTTTACCATTTCCCTCATTGTATTTGCAAACTTTGGTCCGTCTGCTGCAGAACACCAGACATTCCAAAGTTTATCCGGATCATACCCTTTTTTCGCAAGTTTCCTTTTAGCGCGCCTCACTCGGGTTTCTGCAGCGTAATTGCCTGATATGTAATGGCATGTAGGAAACTCACATCCTGCTACCAACACCCCGGCAACACCCAAATCAAAGGCACGCTGTATCATCTTTATAGAAACTCGAGCCGAACACATCACTCTGATAAGTCTTGCGTTGGGAGGATACTGGAGTCTGCTCACGCCCGCCATATCGACTCCTCCAAGAGCACACCAGTGACAAACAAAACCGATAATTTTCTCCTCTGAATTCTCTGCTAAGGCCGCTTCCACCTGAGCAATGATCTGCTCATCCGTGTAATGAACAATGGAAATGCATTCCTTGGGACAATCTGCCGAACACAAACCACACCCTTTGCAAAGTGCTTTTACCACTTCAGGCTGTTTGTCATCGTCGACCTGGATGGCATTGTATGGACATCTTTCAAAGCAAAGACCGCATTGATTGCAATCCTCCAGATCAATGTCGGCAACGATTCCATCTGCTTCAATATAGCCGTTTTTCATGGGAATAGAGGCTCTCATGGCCGCTCCTATTCCCTCTTCACAACTCTCTTTGAAACTAGTCGGCGTCTTTGCACACCCACAAAGGGCAATACCGTCGGCAGGAAATTCCAGCGGGCCGAGTTTTACATGTGATTCCTGGAAAAACCCTTCTGAATTGGTTGAAACTTTAAGATGGCCTTTAATTTCATCAACCCCGTCATTGCCTGTAAAACCTGTTGTAAGTACAAGTAGATCAGTTGTTATTTCAAATTCTTTTCCAAGAAGAATATCATAGACTTTCAACTTTAAATTGCCGTTTTCTTTTTTCATCTCGGGATATTGATCGTCCGGAAACCTCAAAAATTTAACACCAAGTCTTTTCGCCTCCTCCAGAGCTTTGCCCTCCTCCTTTATCATTGAAAGATCTCTATAAAGTATATGAATGCGGATATCTTTATTAAGTGTTTTAAGCGCTATGGCATTTTTCACGGAATTATGGCACCCAACATGGCAACACCCGCGAGATTCATTTTTAGAATTGACACAGTTGATAACAGCGACATCCTTAATAGGCAAATTGGTATTCGGTATATGGAGTTCTACATTTCCTGTTTCATGTCCGGCGTTCCACGCTCCTATTAGTTTTTCAAGTTGAAGCTGGGTAACCACACGTGAATCATTTCCGTATTCGAACTGCCCTTCCGGTTCAATTTCTTTCATTCCTGTAGCCACAATAATAGTAGATATATCCAGTTTCCGGTTTGTTCCATTAGTGCTCAGCGTAACAGTGTAATTTCCAATATAACCGTCCACTTCCTCGATTTGTGCACTTGTATAGACTTTAACATTTGGATGTGCTTCTATTTCATCAATTTTCTTTTTTAAGATTTCTGCGGACTGAATTTTATGATTATCATGAGAAATGAAACAAATATGGTTTAACAGGCCTCCAAGTTGGGGTTCTTTCTCAACGATGAAGGCATTGAACCCCTGGTCGGCAATATGCAGGGCTGCATTCATGCCTGCTATACCACCACCTATGACCATACAATCTGTTTTAACAGGAAGCTTAATTTCCTGGCCTTCTTCAAGAAGAGTGGCCTTGGCAACACCCATTTTAATGAGGTCCTTGGCTTTTTCGGTTGCGATTTCAGGTTCTTTCATGTGAACCCAGGAAACCTGCTCACGGATACTTACAAATTCAAGTAAATAGGGATTCACCCCCGCATCTTTTGTGGCTCTTTTAAAAAGGGGCTCATGTGTCCTTGGGGTGCAAGATGCAACGACTACCCGATTTACATCATGTTCTTTTATCAGGCCCTGCAATTTTGTCAGATAGTCTACCGAACAAGACCATTTCCCTTCATCTGCGACCACCACGTAATCAAGAGTCTTTGCATATTCAACCACCTCCGGAACATTAACCACGCCGGCAATATTTGTTCCGCAATCACAAACAAACACACCCACTCTGACATCTTTGCTCATTGAATAAACCCAATAAAGATTGTTGATTTATGATTTATGATTTATGATTGAAAATTGAAAATTTTTGTATATTTAATCAACCATCAATATTCAATCGTCAATATTCAATATTCAATTCCTAAGTACTGCTTTCATAGCAGCGGCGCATGCCTGTACAACCGATTCTGCGATATCTATAGGCCCCATGGAACCACCGCACAGGTATATCCCATCTACGTTGGTCTCCAGCGGCGATATCAAGGGGTCCTTTTCTTTAAAAAACCCCAGGTGATCTAGTTCAATTTTTAATGCCTTTGCTAATTTCTTGTTGCGAGTATTGGGAATGATTCCAGTGGACAGAACAAGAAGTTCCACCTCTTTTTTCAACAGTTCTCCGGTTTCCAAATCTTCGTACTGAAGCGTTAAATTCTTCGATTCAGGTTCTTCAAAAACTTCATAAGGTCTTGCTCTGACATATCGTACGCCGTTATCCACAGCCTTTTGATAGAAGCCCCAAAATCCCTTCCCATATGCTTTGAGATCATTGTAAAATATTGTCGTCTCAACTGATGGGTCATGTTCTTTTGTTATAATCGTCTGTTTCGCAGCAATCATGCAGCATATTTTTGAACAATATGGGACCCCTCTTCCTTCAGCCAGTCCCCGGCCTGCACATTGAATCCATGCAATTTTTTTGGCATGTTTCTTGTCCGACGGCCTTATGACCTCCCCGGCAGTCGGTCCGCCTGCATTCATTAATCTTTCAAATTGTACATTCGTAATGACATTTTCATACACGTCATAGCCTAATAAATCTCCTGCAGGCTTTGCGTTAGTAATACCCGTGGCAACAACAATGCTCTTTACTTCGAAATTCAGATTTTTATTGGCTTGCCATAGGGTTATCGCCTTCTTACCCTCCTTTTCACACGCCTTAACACATAAAGCAATGGGGCATTCTCTACACTGGCTACAATCCACGACACAGTCTCCTATGCATGCCCCATCTTTGCGCATTTCGCCGTGTCTACATTGAGGATCAACAGATACAACATTGGGTACTGCTTGAGGGAAAGGCATGGAAACCAGTTTTCGCACCCCGCCGACCTTACCGTCCATCTCATCGGGAATGCTGACAGGACAGGCTTCAACGCACGCTCCGCATCCCGTACATTTTTCCTCGTCAACATATTTTGCTCTTTTCATTAGCTTAACTTTAAACTTTCCATTTACCTTTTTTACTTTCCTGACTTCTGTGTTTGTAAGTATTTCGATATTTTCATGATTATCCACATCGAACATCTGGGGGGCTTCTATGCAAATAGAACAATCGTTCGTTGGAAAAGTTTTGTCAAGCCGTGCCATCATGCCGCCGATACTTGCCGTATCATCCACCAAATAGACCTTTGTTCCGTATTTAGCGGCATTCAGGGCACAATTTATACCGGCAATACCCCCACCAATAACCAGTATGGAATCGTTCATATTTTCACCTCAAGCAAAGGTAAGAAATGGAAAGCCGGAATCAAAATTTTTTAATTTACCAATTCCGATTTCCGGCTTCTTTCTTTTGAAATATCGATTATGAGACCTTAAATTTCAGTTATTATAACAGCTTTTGATTTGCAAACAGCCTCACATGTTCGGCATCCCAGACAATTTTGAGGGCGTGCAGGGTATGCTTTGTTTGTGAATTCAAAAACATCCGTCGGGCATAGTTTAATGCACTCTTCGCATCCGTCACACCTATCCGCATCAACATATACCAGATAGACTTCAAAATCTCTTAGCTGTTTTGGCAAGCTAACACCTAAAACTTTAAACCTAAAACTTGATGAATTCGTCTTTTTACGAATTCATCAATTCGTATCAATCTCTACCTTTCAACTCATCCCACTTATAATCTATTAATTCAAGCAAAACGCCGTTCATTTTTTTTGGATGTATAAAGGCAAATTCGCAATCACGAAAAGGTCTTGCGCCTCCTATAAAGGGATAATCTTTCCCCTTAAGTTCATCCATAGCTTCCCGGGTATTATCCACATTAAAACTGATAAGCATCACACCCTCGCCTCTTTTTTCAATGAATTTGGCTACATCACCGTCCGGCGTGGTCGATTCCATGAGTTCAAAACCGACTTCACCCACCCAGTATCTTGCCACCTTAATCTTTTCAAGCTCATCAATGTAGGCATCATCCGGCTCGGATTTGCCCAATACCGGCTCCCAAATTTTCTTAGCTTCCTCCAGGTTCTTGACGGCTATGCATATATGATCGACTTTATTTACTTTCATCTTTGTTTCTCCCCATTTGGATTGATGATTTTTGATTGGCCACAAATCCTTCTCAATCAACAATCGTCAATCCTAAAATGTTACTTTCTCAAGAGGCACCGTTATCGCCGAATCAGGGCATACAGAACCACATTCATTACAGTCCTCGCATAGAAACTCAGTCACAACAATCCTATCATCCTGTACCCGTATTGCATCATCCGGACACGCTTCTATGCATCGAGGTTGTGTCACGCCTCCACACATCTTACATTTATCTAAATCTACTTGTGCAGCCATATTTATCTCCCCTGTTATCAGCCTTCTTTATATAGTCTCA
>JAUVVS010000123.1 GCA_030604545.1 Deltaproteobacteria bacterium
CATACTTTTTCATACCTTATTAAGATAGGAATGTAAATATTGTATTAGCTTTACAGTCGGACCTTTTAGCAATATAATACCTCAATTGAGCGATAACGCTCAATTGAAAGTTATTTGTTATTTGTCATTCGTTATTCGTTTTTCGGACGAATATAAATCAATATTTTGTATTTCTATTAAAATTGAAATATGATGAATTCGTCGCATTAGATCGCAAAATCAGATCCTTTGGGATTATTTTTTTCTCAGTTAACATTTCGCATGAAACTATTCGACCTTATAAATACTCCTCTTTCAGGAACCAACCTCATCGAAGCAAGTGCAGGTACGGGAAAAACTTATACAATATCCAGTCTGTTTTTAAGGATGATTCTTGAAAAACATTTCACCGTGGACCGGATACTCGTGGTGACCTTTACCAGAGCGGCAACAGAAGAACTTAAAGAGAGAATACGCTGTAAACTTCTTCAGGCAAAAGAAGCGTTCTCAAACGGTTCAAGTGACGACGTTCTGATCAATGCTCTTTTAAAAAAACAAAAAAACCCTGCTTCGGCAATTCAACTGATTCGAGTTGCACTTATCGATTTTGATAGAGCCCCAATTTTTACAATACACGGTTTTTGCCAGAGGATACTACATGAGAATGCTTTTGAAACCGGGAGTTTGTTCGATACGAAACTTATAAACGAACAGGCAAGTTTAATGCAGTCGGTTACGGATGATTTCTGGAGGAAACACTTTTACACGGCCCCTCCCGAGTTTATAGGCTATGCCGTGAAAAAGATGTCAGGGCCGGAAGATTATTTAAATTTACTGTTAAGAGTTAATGCACCTACTATAAGTGTCATCCCTGATACCAAGAAACCTTTTCTGGAAAACCTTCAGCCCTTCAGAAAAGATCTCCAAAAATTAAAAAGCGTATGGCCCGTTTCACGAGATAAGGTTAAAGAGCTGTTAATGGATCCATCTCTTAGCGGCAAATATTATGGAAGCCTTAAAGCAGATGAAAACCGGCAAGGGCTGACAAAGAGGGACATAAAGGTTATAGCCATGCTTGAAACCATGGACAGATTCGTTGATTCAAAGCATACAGGGTTTCCTTTATTTAAAGACTTTGGTAAATTTACTGCAACAAAGCTTATGATGTCCGTCAAAAAGAACCATATTTTTCCCCCCCACAAATTTTTTGATATCTGTGATGAACTCTACGTTAAAGGAACAAACCTTGAAGCAGAGATTGAAAAGAACCTTCTATTTCTAAAAACCGAACTTTTTAAGTTTGCAAAGTCGGAACTTTTAACAAGGAAAAGAAAGAATAATATACAATTCTTTGACGACCTTCTAACAATGGTGAAAGAAGCCTTGCAAAAAGATGATGTTAAGAGAGGAAATCCGCTTGCAACGGCAATACGACAGAAATACAAGGCTGCGCTTGTTGATGAATTCCAGGATACCGATCCTATCCAGTATGAAATATTTTCAAGGCTTTTCACTTCAGAAGACAGCGTTTTATTTATGATAGGAGATCCAAAGCAGGCAATATACAGCTTTCGGGGTGCTGATATTTTTTCTTACATGAAAGCGGCAAAAAATGCAGATGCAAAATATACGCTTTCAGAGAACTGGCGTTCAGAGCCTGGTCTGATAAAAGCATTAAACACTATATTTTCCAGGGTCAAAGACCCATTTGTTTTTGACGAGATTCCCTTTGAGGAGGGAATGCCGGCAAAAGGAAAAGAACCTTTTGCAGACTTATCCGGCCCGCCGTTAGAATTTTGGTATTTAGACTCCCAGGGGGATAAGCCGATAAATAAAACTGATGCTGTAAATTGGATTGCAAGCGCCGTTGCCGATGAGATCTCTTTGCTTGTTTCACACGGTACAGATCAAGTTGAGGCGGGTGATATAGCTGTCCTTGTACGTACAAATAGACAGGCGCAGATTATTAAAGAGTATCTTTCAGCAAAGGGGATTCCATCAGTTCTCCATAGTGCCGGAAACATTTTTGATTCCCACGAAGCAATGGAGATGGAAAGACTCCTTTCAAGTATTTCAGAACCGGCTAACGAGAGACGGCTAAAATCGGCCCTTGCAACAGATATGATGGGTGTTACTGGTGAAAAACTTGATTCGACAAGTGAAGATACTTTTTTGTGGGAAAGCCGTCTTGGCGATTTCAGAGAATATTTTCATTTATGGAACAGATACGGTTTTATCAGAATGTTTCGTATGTTTATGGCAAAGGAGAAAGTAAAGGGACGTCTTCTTTCTTTTTCTAATGGTGAAAGGAGACTTACAAATGTTCTTCACCTGGCGGAAATACTCCACAAGGAATCAATGAAAAAGAATCTTGGAACGACAGGCCTTATAAAATGGCTGTCGGAACAAAGAAATCCGACATCTCCCCGTCTTGAAGAGCATCAGCTTCGCCTTGAAAACGATGATAACGCAATAACAATAATAACCATTCACAAAAGTAAGGGTCTTGAATACAAGATAATCTTTTGTCCATTTGGGTGGGAAGGCTCGGAAATTAGAAACAAAGAGATTATCTTTCATGATAATAGCACAGACAAGAACCTGAAACTTGATCTTGGCTCGGAAGAGTTTGATGCAAACGTTGCCCTTGCCCAAAATGAGCTTTTAGCAGAAAACCTGCGTCTTTTATATGTAGCTTTAACCAGGGCAAAGATGAGATGCTACCTTGTGTGGGGTCGTATCAATACTGCAGAAACATCTGCCATGGCCTATCTTTTTCACTATCAAGGCGGCGCTGATAAAGATAACATTGTAGATTCAGTAAAAAAAAGTTTTTCAGGAAAAAAAGATGAAGATCTTTTAATTGAATTAAAAGATCTTGTTAGCGAATCAAAAGGAACGATCAAGCTTTCCTATCTGCCGATAAAAACCGAAAAAAAATATAAGCCTCAAAAGCAAAAAAAGGGAAAGCTTTCTTGTAGAAAGTTTGCAGGAAAAATTGACAAAACGTGGAGGATTTCAAGTTATTCATCACTGGTATCAAGAAAGATATCAGAAATCGAGCTTCCTGATCGGGATGCATTCTTTGAACCACACTGGGACATCCAAGGTAGTATTCCTGATTATTCTGGCCTATCTGGTCCTTCTGATTTTAGTGAACAGTATGCTAAAGTTGATATTTTTTCCTTTCCAAAAGGATCCCAAGCCGGGATATTATTCCATGATATATTTGAACATCTTGATTTTACCGAAGTAAATTATAAAAACCAGGAGCGGTTAGTGACGGAAAAATTAAAAGAATACGGTTTTGATCTGTTATGGAAAGAGACAGTATATAACACGATAAAAAAGGTCCTTTCCGTTCCGCTCTTGATGGAAAAAAAGGATCTATTCTTATCTTCCATTCAATGGGAGGACAGAATAAATGAGATGGAATTTTACTTCCCGTTAAAACCTGTTACGCCACAAAGACTTAAAAGGATCTTCGCAGATCACGGCACTATCAATATCTCCTCGGGATTTCCCGGCAAGCTTGAGAAGCTTACGTTCTTGCCGACAGAAGGCTTTATGAAAGGATATATCGATCTAATATTCTTTTATAATGGTCGCTATTATCTTGTAGACTGGAAATCGAATTTTTTAGGCAAAGGAATAGAGTGTTATAAAAAAGATTCTTTGTATGAAACTATGAAAAATGAGTTTTATATTTTGCAATATCATATATATGTCCTTGCACTTCATCAGTATTTACGCTTACGGATGCCGGGTTACAGGTATGAATCAAATTTTGGGGGTGTATTTTACATATTTCTGAGAGGAGTTGATCCTGAGAAAGGCCCGGAATTTGGCATCTATAACGATCTTCCAAATATTGAACTGGTTAATGCGCTCGGGCGATCACTTATTCCGGGTTATTATATTGAAGGTAATCGTTCACGGGTTCAGGGTTCAGAGGTTCAGGGTTAAGGAATTGTAGGTTTACCTCACAAATTTGAACTGTGGGTAATATTGCGGAAGCATTCGATTCGGAAACAAACCCGGAATTTGTTGGTTTTCTTTATTATTTAGTAACCGTTCACGGGTTCAAGCCTGCCCGCCGGATGGCAAGCGGGGTTCAGTGTTCAAAGGTTATCGGTTTGACGAAATACTCTTTATTATCACTATAGTACGGTCATAGTGCATAAATCAAAACCTTTGGTTTATTTTTTAAAGCGCGCAATTTTTTTATCCTAACGTTCATGAAATCCGAACTGAAACCCCGGATTTCGGATCGATATCCCTTATTCTCAGACATTGGAGCACGCTCAAGGCAGAAAACTAACCCGACTCGGCTGAGCTCGTCGCAGGCTGAACCCTGAACCTCTGAACGGTGAACGGTTACTACTTAAACAGGATGATCAGGATATGTTGAAAGACAATATAACAACCCTTTATCAAACAGGATTGCTGTCTGAAATAGATATCCATTTTGCTAGGTTTATATCACACCTTTCCAATAACGATGACCCGGATATTTTTCTTGGTTCAGCCCTTGTCAGCAGCGCTACCAGAAGCGGGGATGTCTGTCTTGATCTTGCTTCTTTTGCCGAAAATGTACTCCTTGAAAAACAAAATGGTAATGATCCTATTGTATGTCCAAAACTTTCCATATGGAAACAAAAGCTCTCCTCAATCTCAGTGGTGGGAAAGCCCGGTGACATTTGCCCACTTATTCTTGATAACAAAAACAGGCTTTATCTTTATCGTTACTGGGATTACGAAAAAAAACTTACAGATTCTATAAAATACCGGGTAAAAGAGGATATCAGTGAAATAAATTTGCCCCTCTTACATGATAGCCTGACAAGACTTTTCCCCAAAACCGACGTCAACGAGATTAACTGGCATAAAATTGCTTCATTAGCTGCAACTTTGAATAATTTCTGTGTAATTTCAGGTGGACCCGGGGCTGGAAAGACCACCACAATTGCGACAATTCTTGCTCTCTTATTAGAGCAGGCTGGAGAGGGAAAACTCCGTATCTTTCTTGCAGCTCCAACAGGAAAAGCAGCAGCAAGACTTATTCAATCGATAAATAATGCTAAAGAAAACCTGAATTGCAACAAAGATATCAAAGCCTCCATTCCATCAGAATCTTACACAATACACAGGATGCTGAAAACGGTCCATGATACTCCTTATTTTCGTTATAATTCGGAAAACCCCCTTCCCGCCGACGTTGTTGTGGTGGACGAAGCATCCATGGTAGATCTTGCTTTGATGTCCAAACTCATACAGGCTGTACCTGCCGGCTGCAAACTTATTTTTGTGGGAGACAAAGATCAACTCGCATCTGTTGAGGCGGGGTCAGTACTTGGTGATATTTGTGACAGGGATAATGTTCACAGGTTTTCAGAAGATTTTCATAAAAAAGTCGTAAAATTAACAGGTGAAGAGCTTGATATCCAAACCGGCCAAAAGATAAATAAGACGGGTCTTCATGATTGTATTGTTTTTTTAAAAAAGAGTTACCGATTCGCCGAAAGCAGCGAAATCGGAGAATTAAGCCAGGCTGTAAATCTCGGAGATGCTGATAAGGTTTTATCACTGTTGAAAAAGACCGATAATAATAACATAAAATGGGAAAAGATTTTGTCGCTGAATGAGATGCTTAAAACGCTCAGAAAAAATATAATCGAAGGTTATAAGGATTATCTTAAAATAGAGGATCCTTGCAGAGCCTTTGAACTTTTTAACCGATTCAAAATATTTTGTGCGGTGAGAATCGGTCCTTTTGGTGTTGATGCTTTAAACAGATTTGCAGAACAGGTATTGAGGCGGGAGGGACTCATTAATTTTGATTACTCGTCTCATAATCCATGGTACAGGGGCAGACCGGTCTTGATTACGAGAAATGATTATAATTTGGGACTTTTTAATGGTGATATGGGAATAACCATGCCGGATCCAATGTCTGATAACAATGATTTATACGTATTTTTTCCTGAGACTTCAGGTGAATTAAAGCGATTTTTGCCCCACAGACTCCCGGAACATGAAACGGTTTATGCCATGACTATTCACAAAAGCCAGGGATCAGAGTTTGAAGATGTTCATCTTGTTTTGCCGGACAAGGATTATCCGATACTTACAAAAGAGCTTATTTATACGGGAGTCACAAGAGCCGAAAAAAGTGTTACAATATGGGGAAGTGAAAATGTCTTGCGCGCTTCGATATCGCGCAAAATTGAGCGGAGTTCAGGATTACGGGATGCACTGTGGCGAGATCTTTGAAAAACGTCCCCTTTTGCCCAATTTCTGTGTCAGACTCAAATTTTAATCCTCAAAATACTTCAAGTATTCCTGCGGTTAAAATTTTCGTCTTCCTTGAACTTGAACAAAATTGAACATTTTTCAAAGATCTCGTTGAGTTGGTAAATAGTTCAGCTATTTTTAGCCAGGATTAACTGGATTTAAAAAACTATTTTTGAGAATCCTGTTTATCAGTAAGTTGAATCCTGCAAAAGACCATTAACCCTGAACCCTGAACTTTGAACCGTGA
>JAUVVS010000021.1 GCA_030604545.1 Deltaproteobacteria bacterium
ATTGGATATAACAGGGCCGCGCGAATTATCGAAATGATGGAAAAGGAAGGGATTGTCGGTCCTTCAGACGGAGTAAAACCAAGGGAGGTTCTTGTTCGTGGATATGAGGATTAATATCGAAACTTGAAACTGGATTGAAACTCGAAACTCGATACTTAAAACTTGGAAAGGAATTTTATCGATTTAAAAAGATCAAATCCTTATTTTTCCAGTTTCACCGTCTACAACGGTACAGGCAAGTTTCAAATTTCAAGTTTCTTTTAGTAAGCAAATACAATAGATTGTTGAACATTGACAAAAAGTTGTCGATATGACTTTGCTAAGCGCCTAATTTAACGTTTTCCTGGGATACCGGTAGTATTATATTGGATATTGATGATAAACTGATAAATAACGTAAAGGGTTTTCTGGATGAAAAAGAAGGTAGATATTTATATGAGATTGCTAAAGAGGCCGCTAAAATTGGCCCCTGCCTTGAAATAGGAAGTTACTGCGGCAAATCTACAATTTATATTGGTACAGCCTGCAGAGAAGAGGGCGGCATTCTTTTTTCCATTGACCATCACAGGGGATCTGAGGAGCAGCAACCCGATCAAGAATATTTTGACCCCGAATTATATGACTCCCACGCCTGCCGTGTGGACACATTTAAGGCCTTTAGAGAGACAATAGAAACGGCAGGGCTGGAGGATACGGTTGTTCCCATGGTTTGCAGGTCCCATGTCGCCGCACGACTTTGGGCGACACCTTTAAGCCTGGTTTTTATTGACGGCGGGCATTCCCGAGAAGCCGTCCATACAGACTACAACTCCTGGGCACAGCATATCATGCCTGAGGGATATCTGGCTATCCATGATATCTTTAAAGACCCTGATAAAGGCGGGCAGGAGCCGTATCATATCTATAAGCTTGCCGTTGCAACCGGATTTTTCCATGAACTTCCCATGATCAAAACCCTTGGGGTGCTTCAGAAGACGGAAGACGGATGACCCCGGTGAAATACGCTTCGCTGTCATCGCCATGAAGAGACCTTTGCAAAACGCCCCCTTTTGCCCAATTTCTGTGTCAGGCTCAAATTTTAATCCTCAAAATACTCAATGTATTCCTGTGGTTAAAATTTTCGCCTTTCTTGAACTTGAACAAAATTGAGCATTTTTCAAAGGTCTCATGAATTTCACGGGGCAAGCAGAGGGCAGAGGAAGGTGGATAGAAGATTGATTTAGCTTATAGCTTTTGAAAATACAATACAATGCTTTTTCCCATGAGAGGATTTAAAAGTTTATCCAGAAGGCGGATGATTCGAGGGCGTTTCATTATATCCCAGACCAAAAATCTATGATACAGGTTAACAACCACGGAATTATCCTGCGTTGGACCCACCAGACATTTCAGCCACCAGTAAGGTGTATGGAGGCTGTGTGCAAAATGAAATGCCCACTCTTTTAGACCTGCATCTTCCAGAAGAGAGATTAGTTCCTTCTTTTTGAAAATACGGATATGCCCTTTGCTTGTAATGTGGTATTCTTCTGAAAAAGCCCAGCAAATACGTTCCGGCAGGTATCTCGGAACACTTACAACAAGGTTTTTCCCCGGCTTTAACACTCTTATGATTTCAAGAACGGCAGTCTTTACATCATGGATATGCTCCAACACCTCTGAACATATGACAAGGTCAAAAAAATTGTTTCTGAAGGGGAGATAGGTTATGTCGGTAACAAGTGTTTCCCACCGCCCGCCTCCATGTTCGCCAAGTTTATCATGATATTTCAACCTATTTTTTGTCTCGATAACATCATCGAGATTGATGTCTGCACCGATAACAGATACTTCCTCGAGTTGATAAGCAGCTGAGGTGTGCCGTCCTGATCCGCAGCCTATATCGAGTATCCGATAACCGGCAAAACAACCGGGGTCGTAATTGCAAAGTCTGTTAAAGTCGACTGTGATCACAAATGGCCTCTCTATACGCATCGACGGTCTTTTCGGCTGCTTTTTTCCATGTAAACAGTTTGCGCACCCTTTTATAACCTACAAATCCTAATTTTTCTGCTCGATCAGGGTTATCAAGAAGCTCTGTGATAGCTTTTGCAAGCGCACCAGGATCTGCAGGTGGGACAAGTATTCCCGCATTACCCACAACTTCGGGTAATGCGCCACCTGTAGTGCTTATAACCGGAACGCCGCATGCCATTGCCTCTCCGGCCGGAATACCAAACCCTTCATATACTGAAGGAACAACTGCAAAGGCAGCCCTTGCATATTGATAAACGAACTCCTCATTGTCAATCCGGCCTGTAAATGTGATCAGGTTTCCTATGGCCAATTTTTTTATAAGTTTTTCGATGCCCCCATTTTTTTTGGGGGTTCCGATAATGATGAGCTTAATCTTGTGGGTATTAGAAACTATGGCGATTGCCTGCAAGAGGTAATCAAGTCCTTTTAAAGGGATATCTGCACTGTTTGTTACAATTATGCGATTTTTTTGACGCTTTATACCCGGTATAGGGTAAAAAAGTTCTGTATTAATTCCATTTGGAATGATCCTAAATCTATGGAGAGGTATTTTAAAATCTTTGCTTATATCATTTCTGGCAGATTCTGAGACAGTGATGATGCGTGAAAAGATTCTGGAAACTTTTTTCTGCATTCTAATAAATGAATACCATCGCATATGTTTTATCTTTTTCCAAAAAGACGAAGCAGATTTTATAGCAACATCTCTGTCTATGGTGATGGGATGATGAATGGTGGCAATTGTCGGTACAAATTTGTTTATATCTCGTATCCCGTATGAAAGGCTTTGATTGTCATGCACAATATTATATTTGTGAAACCTGTTTTTTAAGAATCTGTAAGCCCTGATTCCAAACGTAAAAGGTTCCGGGAAACCCATGGTTGAAACCCCTAACCATTCAATAAGATTGACGGGGTTTGAAAGTTCTTTTAAAGTGGGCATCCTGAACAGGTTTTCCGGATTGTATAGGTCAAGACAAGGAAGCCGGAACGTCGGAATGCCATTGTCAAGGAGGGGATCGGGTGGTCCGGTAACTACTTCTACGTGATGACCAAGATCTTTAAGCGCCCTGCTTAAGTTTTTTATATAAACTCCCTGTCCGCCGCAATGAGGGTTACTTCTGTAACTCAAAAGGCATATTCTGAGCCGGGCGGGACTATCTTTTGGAATCTGGTGCATTTTTATCTAAAATTTATAGCTTAAAAAAAGGTTTATGGACTTGCTTTTCCAATTCACTTGATTGAGTTTTGTTGAAACTGTTTCCCCGGTTGAAAGATAAAGTTTGTCAATACCGCTGCTTGTCCACCAATTCTGCCAGATTGTCATCAGACCCACGTTCCAGTGTTTATCGAGAGTTTTGTTTATACCCACTTTTATTACAATTCCTTTTCCTTCGGCTTTATGTGTGTAGCTTACCGGGTGAGCAAAATCGTCCCTTAAATTCCAATCGGCTTTAGCTTTGTAATTGGCTGTGTGAAATTCTAAGGAAGATGACAAGGACACGTCTTTTGTAAGTATAAAAAAAACATCCATGCCAAGCCACCAGGTGTTCCATTTTGCTTGATAGGTGCTGTTTAAATCTGGAAAGGATCCAATGGCAGGAGTGAGTTCCGGAGTGGCAATGGTTTGTACCCCGTTTGTGATACGAAGATTTTGTTTGTGATCGGAAATGCCGATTAATGGTGCTATTTTTGATTCTTTATTGTTCAAATAGAATTGATAGCCCAAACCGATGGTAATATCTTGGACATCATCATTATTTATTTCCGATTCTGATCTGGAAAAAAGGCCTTCTCTGTTATCAATGTAATAATCTGAATCTGTACATTTACCGTCTATGATTCCACCGTAATATAATGTTGATCGAAGATATATCCGTTTAACGGTTAAATCAAAATCAAGAACAGATTGAAAAATAATTAAATCATTAAATTCCAATTCAGATAATATATTAGGGTGCCCGTCTTGATCGGCGATACTCCATTTGAGATTGTCGATTCGAAGCCCGATACCCGGACGAATTATGAGATCTACATTTTCATTCTGAAACTCAAATGCATAAAGATTTGGCAAATTGGTTAGGAAAACTGCTATTCCCAAGAGAAATATTTCAATATATTTCATTATATTTTATGAATTCGCAAAAGGCCGAATTCACTACGTTTTAGGTGTCATGGTTGCCGTAAATTCGCCAATAGTATATGCCGCCGTGATTCCTAAACATATGGCCAGGATGTCTAAATGATCATAGGTTCCTTTGGTAAAGTAATTTGCCAAAATGTTTGCAGCCGAATTGTGAGAAAACAACTTTGCCATAAATTCAGCGATTTGTTGGTCAAAAAATTGGCCTATTTCAAATATAATATCAATGACCAGCCAGAAAAGGCAGATAATTCCTCTGACTTTTCTGGCTCCCGCTGGGAATAAGGCCATGGTGAGTAAAGCAAAGGAGAATGGGTGTATAAAATCGGGTAAAAACCCGCCTAGAAAGCCAAATACATCTATTCTAAAAAGTAAATTTCCGGCAAATTCACTGACAATTCTGCCGATATGACTGGAATCAGCCGGTCTGCTAATGATATATTCTAAAGATCCCAAAAAAAGGGCCCCTAGCCCCAGACCGATTCGAATAATATTACCCTTATTCATTATTGATTAACCGTTTGACTATGCTAAAAAGTTAACAAGTGTATAAAATTTGATGTCCCGTAATAGTTCACCGTTCAGAGGTTCAGGGTTCAGGGTTCATGGTTTACAATTTTTTTTCTTAAAATGCAAATCGAAGGGAAAGCAATATATCTTTGTTTTTATGACCGTATGAAAGGCCGATTTTCGTGTTTTCTTTTAATTTATCAAGAAATTGCTTATTTTTCATTTTGTTGTATTTGTGGGCGCCGGCTATTGCACCATAAATATTGCCCGAATAGAAACCGAGTTCAAAAAAAGTAATGATTCCTCCAAGAGCAATAAGGTCATTATCAAAAGATTCATATGCTGCATAAATCAAGCCGCCGTTTAGCAAAAATGCTATTATGGCATCCTTGTATCTTCCACAATAAAGATATCCTGCCCCTGGAATTATTGACAAGGTTCCTGCTAGAGCTGGGTTCTTTCTTGTAATTAATCTTTCTTTGTCTAGTTCAGCAGAAAGCCGTTGTAATTCATATTTATTTTTATTTTGTATGCTTATCTTTCCGAAATATAAGCGGGCATTATCCCACGATGCCGTTTCAAGGAAGATCCATCCTAACCTGTAATATGCTTCGTCCTGTATATTCAAATCAGCTGTAAGTTTAATTAGATTATTAAGGTTGATAACGGCGGGGCCTGGCTCATTAAGTTTTAAATAGCATTCACTGACCATAAAATATGCCTTTGTAGTAAAATCTAATATAAAAAGATCAGCATTGTAGTATTTATCGATTAAAGTTTTGAAAGAATTTATGGCCTCTCTGAGACGTCTGCTTTTATAAAATGACAAGCCTACATTATACATTGCCGGTTTAACCCTTTCGTCTTGGGGAAATAAATAGATAAACCGTTTGTATTCATCTATGGCTCTGAAATATTCACCCGTTGAAAAATAGTATTCCGCAAAATCGAATTGTTTATCAGAATCGATAAGAAAAGCAGGCTCGGCAAAAGATTGGGAATGTTGGAAAAAGATTGTGATAATGGTTAAAGAAACAATGTGAAAATAGATAAAGAAATTTTTTGCACATACTGTTTTACTTTTCAGCAACCCTTAGCACCTCTTCGATTGTGGTAATGCCATTTAAAACTTTTTGTATTCCATCCTGGCGCAAGGTAACCAAATTGAATCTTAACGCTTCCTCTTTTATACGATAGGAATCATAGGTTTTGAGTATTAAATTTTTTAACTTGTAGCCTAAAGTCATTATTTCAAAAATACCTATCCTTCCCCTATAGCCGGTGTTTAAACATTTTTCACACCCTTTTGCTTTGTAGATAATACTATTTTTAAACTGGTTCTGAGTAATACCTATGCCATTAAGGGAGATTTCATCAGGGGTATATGGTTCTTTACAATCACTGCAAAGGATCCGGACAAGCCTTTGTGCTACAACAGCAATAACCGTTGATGAAATTAAAAAGGGCTCTACACCTATGTCAACAAGGCGGGTTATAGCACTTGCGGAGTCATTTGTATGTAGTGTGGAGAAGACAAGATGTCCAGTCAGTGCTGACTGGACAGCTATTTCTGCTGTTTCCTGATCTCGTATCTCTCCTATCAATATAACATCCGGATCCTGCCTGACAATTGATCTGAGTCCTTGCGCAAAAGTGAGATTTATCTTGGGATTGACCTGTATTTGGCTGATCCCTTGAATTTGATATTCAACAGGGTCTTCTATGGTAATAATGTTTATGTCAGGTATATTGATGGAGGATAAGATTGCATAAAGAGTTGTGGTTTTACCACTTCCAGTGGGTCCGGTTACAAGGATAATGCCGCTTGGTGATCGAACAAGGTTTTCAAGCAGATTAAGCTTTTCGGGCTCCAGACCTAGATCAGAAAAATTAAGTAATGCACTGGTTTTTCTAAGGAGCCGGAGTACAACCCGCTCACCAAATGAAATCGGTATGGTGGAAACCCTCACATCGATTTCCTGATCACCCATTTTAATTTCTAGACGCCCGTCCTGGGGGAGGCGTTTTTCGGCAATATCCATCTTTGCCATAACCTTGATTCTGGAAATCAGGGTGGGTTGGATCCATTTCGGCGGAGTAAGAAGGTCATAAAGGATACCGTCTACTCTATAACGGACCTTGAAACTGGTTTGGTAAGGTTCGATGTGGATATCACTTGCCCGTGCTTTTATTGATTGTGAGATGATATGATTCACAAGTTTGATAATAGGTGCATCGCTGATGTCATCCAAAAGATCTGAAGTATCCTCAATTTCGCTGATGATAGTACTACCGTTTTCTTCCATATCCTGGACAAGCTGCTCAGCGGAGTCTCTGCTAAGGTCATAGGATATATTTATAGCAGAAAGAATATTATCTTTTGTTGAAAGAACAATTTGAAAATCGTCCATTCCGAGGACCCTGACAAGATCATCAAGCGGCTGGAAATGGGCAGGGTTATTAATAGCAATTATCCAATCGGAGGTATCAATCGTTTCTTTTTGTTCCTGTTTATTCTGTTGATGCAAATTATTATTATAGTCGGAAATCTGATCCCTATTTTCCAATGGAACCATAACATGTTTTTTAAGAAATTGGATCGGAACATGCTGGGTAAAATCGATCCCGAATTTTTCAAAGGAGAGATTATGCCAAAAAGGGATATTATAATAGATGCTTAATGCTTCAAGGAGTTGTGGTTCAGTAATGATTTTCTTTTTTAGAAGTATTTCTCCTATATTTTCATCTTTTTCATTTTTTTGTTTATAAATTTCATTGATAACTTCGTCAGAGAGACCAAAGTTGTCTTTAAGTATATGTGAAAAGCTCTTTGTCATATGTTAAATTCCTAATTTAATTTGAAGCTTCCGATTCTGTGGAATTAGAAACTGATTCTTCCGTGGTCTTTTTGTACATTTTGATTTTTCCTTCTTTAACTTTGTCGATTTGATCTTTCTTTTTGCGGTAGATTTCTTTTGCTTCTGCAGGACTTTCGATAACATGTGGAGTAAGGAACACAAAAAGGTTGGTTTTTTCACGCCCTTTATATCGTGATTTAAAAAGCCAGCCGATCAAGGGTATATCCCCAAGACAGGGGACCTTGTATTCAGTTCTTGAGAAGCTGTCGTCAATGAGCCCTCCAATGACAATCGTACTTTTATCATTTACGATTACAGTCGTTTCAATGGTACGCTTTAACGTAGTAGGGCGGAATTCGGTTGTGGATTCTAATTTGTTTACTTCCTGAGAAATATTAAGGCGAACCATGCGATCTTTACTGATATTTGGTGTAATCTTTAATGTTATTCCAACATCCTTGTATTCATATGTGCTGTACGTTTCTGCAGCAGCGGTTGTTCCAATTTTTGTCTGATAGGGGATATTCTTGCCTACAGTTATCTTAGCTTCTTCGTTATCCATAGTTAAGATTTGCGGCGTTGAAAGTATGTGAACGTCTTTGTCTTTTTTATAGGCCCGCACAACAGCCCCCAGATTGGGAAAGACAGCATTTCCAATCTTTACGGCTCCGCCGAATACTCCCAGGGAAAAACCGGAGGGTAATGCTCCGGGACCTGAACCCGAAGTAGGATCTATAACAGACGGTATACCTATTCCAAGAAGATTATCGCTTCCATCGCTAAACCCGCCGCCATAGCCTCCTTCTCTACCTCTGTAACTCGTCTCTCCCATAGCTGTCCACTCGGTCCCGAGTTTAAAATCCTTATCCACATTGACTTCCATGATCAGGCATTCAATATAAACCATGGACCGTGGAATATCCAGTTTCTTTATTATCTCTTCAAGAACCAGGTAGTCCTCTTTTTCTGCCATAATAATAAGACTATTGGTGGATTTGTCCGCAGTTATTCTTACTTGTTCGGAAATAACAGGTGCTTTTTTCCCTTTGGCCGGCCCGCTTGGTTTTGACGGAAGAGCTTGTAAAACTTTGGCTAGATCTTCCGCCGTAGCATTTTCAAGATAAAAGACATGTATTTTCTCTTTGCCGCGCGGGGTTTCCTTGTCAAGCATTTTTACCAGTTTTTTGATTCTTATTGTTTCGTTTTCGCTGGCAAGCAATATTATTGTATTTGTCCGTTCGTCTGCAACGACTTTGATTGGTTTCTCCGGTACTCCCTTTCTAGGTTTTTTCTTTGTTTTAAAGACAGTATCCAGAATTTTTGCAAGTTTTGAGGCATTTGCAAATTCAAGCGGGATTACGGAAATTTCTTGGCCGACTCCTATTATATCAATTGCTTTCACGATCTTAAGCAGCCGTTTTATATTTGAATATACATCAGTTACGATAAGAATGTTTGTTGGGGCGTAGGCCAGGATAACACTGCTTTTTGAAATCAAAGGGGCAAAAAGCCGTTTAATTTCATTGGGGTTTGCGTACTTTAATGGTATGAGATGTGTGACAATTCTATCTTCAGGCGCATCGGCTTCTTCTTTTAATTTGGTTTCAATATTCTTTGCTCTTGCATCGGGCGACGGAACGATTTTTATTATTTTGCCCGATCTTACAGTTGTATAGCCATGGACCTCCAAAACAGATTCAAATACTTTGTAAGCCTCTTTTACGGAAATTTTAGTAGGGGAAATTATCGTTACTTTCCCTTTTACCCTGCGATCTACAATAAAATTCTCGCCGGTTAGCTCACTTATGAATTTAACAAAAACATTGATATCAACATTGTTAAAATTTATGGAAATAAAGCGGCCAGATGTTTCTGCCACTGTTAAGCTGACCGGCATCAGCAAACAAAAACAGAACACTATCCAGATAATACTCTTTGAATTATTGGAGCATGATTTCATAGTTATTCCATTATTCAATATTAAAATTAATTGTTTGAGGTTGGCCGTGTCGCTTTATTTCAAGTGTCACGCTGGAGGATGTTTTAAGGCTCTCATATAGCTTCAAAGCATCGTCCACTGATTCGATAGTATTCCCCTCAACTCCTACTAATATATCACCATTTCTTAATCCCATCTTTCTGAAAATGGAATTTGGTCTTATGCCGGACAAACTAAGGCCGTCAGAGATTCCATTTTCAAAGTGCGGCCGTATTTTTATCTGTTTCATTAGCTGGCTTATGTTTTTTACAGCGTTTTCTATCTTAGAACGTTTTATTACTTTTTTTTGAGAAATTTTTGTACTTGGTGATTCATAACGCTTTATTGACTTTCCACTACTGTACATTTCCTCCATTTCTAAAAATTCATCTTTGCCGTCTACATTCAATATAACTTTTTCTCTTAAAATCATCTTAACGATTGCGTTTTGAATCGTATCTCCAATCCTGTATAGATTTTGTTTTCTGCCTTTAGAATCTTCGATAACAGCATAAATTTCATCTTTGTTACCTGTTACTGTTCCCCAAAGTTTCAATTTCAATTCCGTTTGTTTCAGAGCTTCAATATTAACCTCATTTGATTTTTGTTCCGGCTTTTTTTTAATGTTGAAAAGATTACGTTCACTTATTGTTTTGTAGTAAGATAATGAGTGTTGATTTATGTCTTCTATGGATAGTACCTGCATGCTGATTATCCTGGTCAGAGGACCATGATCAAGCCTTGAAGTTACTAACTTATAGAAAGCATTTACACTAAAATAGAGAGCTGCCGTTGTTAAGAAAATGTTAAATATCGCAGTAAATTGTTTCATAATTAAACTAACGCCAAGAAAAACTAGGCTTATCAAATGTACCGCCAATCCTAAAGGAAAAACCGCTTTTACCGGATTTTTTCTTGGGAAATAAAATTTCTGTAAAACCTTTTCCAAGGTTTGTAATTAAAGAAGGATGTGGATTAATTGTTCCTGTGAGATTTAGAATGCTTTCCCCCAGAGGATTTCTTTTAGTGACGAGTCCGGAAATACTTGCATCAATTTGGTACCCTTTTATAATACATTCTTTTATTTTAAGCCTCATATTGTTAAATATCATATTTGCTTTAATGCTTCTGAAAGTGATACTATCAAAACTGAAAATAGGTGTTGCAAAGTCCACCTTGCTGTCTGTTATGTTAAGATCGGCACTTATATTTAGATCTTTTCCTTTATTGTTACTGTATGAAACTTTTCCTGCAAGTATTCCTGATATCTTATAATCAGATAGATTCTGTATGGCATGAATATCTTTTATCTGAATACCGGTCAAGACAGCTTCAATCATAATCCTGCCGGCAGGCTTAATTCTAAAAATATCGACCTTGCCTTGCGTAATTCCCTTATATGCTTTACCCTTAAAGAAAAAGGTGGTCTTTGGGCGAATAAGCGATATAATTTTAGGGGTTACCTTTATCAGCTCAGCGTCAAGTAAAGGATTGTTAAGATAATAGAGACTTACATCGCGAAACCTCAAGCCGGGAGGGAAAGTGGGCTTTATTTGGTTAATTGTTATATTCAAATCCGGATTGGTCTTCCGCAGACTAATAGCTATGTATTTTTCTGCTGTTTCGGATGGGAATAGATAGTAAAGAAAAAAGGCAGTTGCTGCAATAATAAATATAGCATATCCTATCCATTTTTTGATTTTACTCATAATCTCAATCCCATTATTCGCTATTTGCTATAAGTTTGATGAATTCGTAAAAAGACGAATTCATCAACAAATAACTATTAACTATTCCCCTGAATCGTATACGTTTAAATTTCAATTGTTTCAACATGTAAAACAGCGTTGATAAATTGTTCTTGCTTCCCTGTTTTTGTAATTGAAATCCTTTTTATAAACACATTGTTTTTTGAAGTTTCGATCTTATAGAGGTAGGTGGTCAATTGCTCTAAAGTTATTGCCTGAAGCTTCATTTCAACAAGCGAAATCTTGTATTTGCTGTTTTTTTGAACTGAGGAAGAAGGCTTCATATACGATATATGGTCTTTTATACCTGCTTCACCGGTATTTTTGTCGAGAAAAGAAAAAAGTGTAAAACCCTTTTTCCTCTTTGCAATGAGGTTTTTAGACAAACCAGACTTTTTCTTGATCATGTCGTATTCTGATTTAAGGACTATCATCTCCTTTAGGATTTTTGTTTTAACCTTAATGGTTCTTTTAAGGCGATCCCTTTCGTCGATGAATGGAAAAAGAATAAACTGAAAAAAAACAAAAAGGCATATAAAACCAACTATAAGGTAAATTGAGTATTTTTCACGTTTGCTCAGTTTGATTGCCATAATTATGTCCGTTTAAAGTTGTCCAAAAACAATATTCAGCCATTGTATTCATAGCCAAAGTAAAGGTCAAAAGTATTACAACTGCACCTTTAGCTTGAAGCGCACACGGTTTCCAGACTTGTTAATGTTAGCAGAGCTAATAGTAACTTTTTGAAATAAACCTGTCTGTTCAAGCAGATTTTTCATGTCGTCCACAGAATTGAACGTGTCGGTGTTTCCGGAAATCAGAATATTTGTTTGCCCGACCAAAAGCCTTGTAAACTCAACGTCGGTTTCCTTTGATATGAGCTTACTGATTTCATTTAGTATATCAATAACAAGTATATTTCTTTTTGTTTCAAGTGGGAATAAAGATTTTTTTTTCTCCTCTTGTATTTTAACCTTCATCTGCTGCAACGGATCGACGATTTTTTTGACATC
>JAUVVS010000116.1 GCA_030604545.1 Deltaproteobacteria bacterium
GTTTCGCCAGATCAAATGACCGCCTACTTTGTAGCATATTGCTGAAACGCATGGAAATAGGAATCCACCTCAGGCGGGACCGAGGTAAAATAAACCAAATGGTTCTGTTCCTTATCCCCTGACCTAGCTTATTAAATATAAAAACCAAAAAGCATAGGATAGAAACGGTAGGCCAAGCCAAAAGAAAAATGCTGGGTGTTTTTGCACCGATTAGACCTTTAAGAAAGAAGGAAAGATTTATGAAGATCATTAATGAAAAACCGATGTTCAAATACCGGATATGTTTTGCCTCTTCAGGCCTTATGTCCGGAGTAATCCCAATATTTGGGATAGCCCTAAAGGCTTTAGTGGCTTTATCTAAAAGAACCATCTGTCACCTCTTTCAAAGGTTAAATTTTCCCCTTTGCGATACTATATTGCTGTGCACAGAATATGGCTGTTTGTCATTTAGATTTCCTTTGTTTTTCCATAATTTCTTTTATCTTTTTTTCTTCCCACTCTTCACCAAAATATTTGCCTTTTATAAAAATGGATGAGGCATGCAGCAAAATCCCCACTCCCCAAAAAATAGTTACCCAATAAAACCATAACCTTCCAGGACTCGTGATGAGATTGATAATTATGAGAATAATATTTATAACAATGTATGAAAATAAATTATGATAGAATTTTTTTAACTCTTTTACTTTTTCCTTTGCCTTTTCGTAGTTTTCATCATTCATAATTGTCCTCCTGTTAAAATTTCAGCTATTATGTAAAGCCATTATTTACAGCTTTTTTGCAAATTTTTTCTGATATTTCCCATACCGTCAAGCTTGTAATGCTTGATACTGCTATATTGGCTAATAATATCTCCTGCTTCCTTATTTAACTCCGTCTGCTTTTCACTTATTTCAGCGCGAAAACCTTCATAAAACGGACCTAATTTGATATCTTCACCTTTATAGGTGTCATGGATCTTTGTATATGGATGGGCAAAAAGCCACCTCATTTGTACTGTGGTAATGGAATTTTCAGGTATGCTGTCCATGAAATCTTCTAATTCTCTGATGTCATCTTCAATCAAGTTGTTCCAACCTAATATGAAATTTGCATTGATTCGTATGTTATTACTACGACATAAACGAAGAAATTCCAACATCTCATTGGTGTTACAACCTTTACCGGTATGTCTCAACATACGATCAGATGGAAACTCCATACCAAAACCTAATACAATTCTTGGAAATTCACCTTTACACTTAGCAAATACTTCCTTAAGGGCTTCGTTTTCCGATTGAGCAGATCTGATAAACATCCGGTATTCCATATCTTCCCCGCAAGGTAGTTTGGGCATCATTTCTCTTATAAATTTTGTTGTTATGGAGCCTGTATTTAGACGTATTATTTTAGTTCCATTATGCTCTATGTCTCTAAACTCAAATTTTATATCCTTTCTTCTTCTGAAAAGATCGCGCGCATGAAGAGCTATGTTGCAGAATGTGCATTTGCCCCAAAAACACCCGTTATCCAATGTATATGAAAAATAGATGGGATTGTCATCAGGTACAAATTCAGGTACGTCAAGTTTCCATTGTCCGGAAAAGTTCGGAACCTCAAACCGGTCTTCCACGCTCCTGCCGGTTATTTCTAAGTTCGCCGGCAACACATTATAATTGTCGATCTTCAAATATACAGGGTTCCAGCCATTAGTATCGATTCGCCTTTCTGCCGCAATAGGGCCACCTACTATAAACCTGATGTTTGGATATTCTTTTGCCCATACATACGATTGATACAGATGATTTAAATAAACAGCACTTATATAAACCGTCCCTTTGTTAATAGGTAATTCTCTGCCTGCATATGTCTCGTCCAGATGCCATTTTGCACGATCTGTCTCATGCTTAGTCCAATAAAAATCTCCCTTGCTTTTGCATAGATCATAGGTGTCTGAAAAACCGTTGCATAAATCAAAATATGAACCCTTTATTTCATTATAAAACTGTATAAATAAAGTATCACCCATAACAGTAACCCTCAATATCCCGGATTATCGTAATATTTTAGCTGTTTGAAAACAAGGCCGCTTGAAAGATAATTAAATTTAATCACCTTTCAAGCTTATTTGTATAAACTGGTTTCAAAGGGCTAAAGTGTTACGATTATCTAAGAGTTTATAAATCATTACCTCTTCTATTTTCCCCTTGATCTTAACCGCCGAAAGCTGCTCAGTAATAAAAGCACCGGTGAGTAGATCATGGGAAGTTTGGCTCAATATAATGTCGTAGGAAAATTGCTTGGTTAAACCCTCGATTCTGGAAGCTAAATTTACGGTATCCCCGATTAGAGCATATGATATCCGATCTTTACTTCCGATATTACCGGCCAATACCGCTCCCGTATGAATACCAATGCCGTGGTTAAGCGGACCGAATCCTTGTTTTTCAAGATTCTGATTTAATATAATCAACCGTCTTCGCATATCCAGTGCTGCCTTAACCGCCATGTCCGGATGATCATCATATGCGACCGGCGCCCCAAATACAGCCTCAATCTCATCGCCCACATACTGCAGAACCTGTCCCCGAAAGGTTTTGATGGCTGAAGCCATCTCTGTAAAATATTGATTCATTATTGTGACTACCTCTTTGGGGTGAGAATTCTCAACGAGTGTCGTAAAATCTCTCAGATCTGAAAATAACAAGGTGACCCTCTTCATTTCGCCATCTAAAGAAACCCTTCCCGACAAAATCTCATCTCGTATTTCCTGGCTGATGTATTTCCCAAAGGAATCCTTGAGCAACTCCGACTCTTTTAACCCATTGACCATGCGATTAAAACCCTCGGTAACAGCTCCAATTTCATCATTTGATACAATTTCCACACGTACATCCAGATTCTCGTTTTTAACTTCTTTAATGGCATCTTCTATTTTCTTTAAGGGAACGGAAACACTTTTGGAAACAAATAATGATAGCATAAGCGAAGTCACTACCGAAATGGCGGTAATAAAGATGATTTCAACCAGCAAAGAGGACATAATTTGGGTTCTGGTAATGGCGTCAGCCGTATGCAGCGCTAGGGCTTTGCAATAGGCGACCATCCCGAGAATGGGAAGCGGGACCAAGCTGATGGCCAGAAACACTATCAAAAGCCTGATTCTCACATTGAGTTTAAATGCGTCCCTTACTTGACTTAAGTCTCCTTCAGGGAAAAACTTCGGGACAGCCTTACGCCAAATACTTTCGGTCGTAAAATAGATAATCAATGAGGTGATTGAACCTCCGACACAGGCAATACCAAAAAATTGTCTTAAACATTCAGCAAGATCGGGGGGATTAACACCGTAGAGTATTTGGGTTATCAAAGGTTCCAACAGACCAAAAATAAAACCTGCCAAAATCCATACCAGAAAAGTAATTCCCGCTACAACAGGGGGGAGTTGAATCGCATCTCTTTTGAGCCGGTGGGCGGATGTTTCATCTATACTTTCAATGGATATCTTATCCTCCGCAACTTTAAATAGATTAGAGGAGCGTCTCCTCATTAAACTAACGAATGTGATAACGAGGATAGCTGTGACGATTGAGAAAAAAAGATCATTATAAAAAGGTGGAACATCCAACCTCGCCTCATGGGCCTGTCTGACGGTGGAAAAATATAGATATGTTACAATCGCTCCAATAACATTACCAGTAACTATTAATAGCGTAATCTTACTTTTCATAAAATTGTTCTCCCAATTTCCTCAAAAGTTTTTTTGACCCTGTGCTTAACATCTTTCAGTTTTTCAGGCAAAGGGTATATATCACCGGGTTTAAGGTAGAGATTCTGATTGATCTCGATCTGGACAGCCATTTTTCCCGCAGCGGCATATTTCTGACCATAATGAGCCGTAATATATCCGCCTCTATAAGGGTCATTAATTGAAACCGATAATTCTGACTTTTGAAAGGCTTCTCTCATCAAATATAGGGTTTCAGCCGAACAGGTTGTTTTGGTGCTGAGGGTTTTATTTTCATTTCCGTTTTTATCGCCATTATTGCTCAACGTAATATCTTTTCTTTTCTTGCCGGCGTCAGGCGCTTCCTCAGGCCCGATCCCCTCGAGAGAATGACAATCAAACAGTATCTTTACAGCCTGGTTCTCAAGGGCCTCAATCAAACGTTGATGATAAGGCCAATAGTATGCTTTGATCCGGCGACTTCTCTCTGTTTCATCGGGTATGCATTCCGGGCGATAAATGGAACGGCCATGATAATCCACTTGCGCCACGACGCCTTTGGCGCCATGTCTATCCGAACCCCTATTGAGATCCACAACGAGTCGATTCCCGCCGGCAGGGAAAACGAACTGAGCGGGCAGTGCCCCGAAAATCTCGGCGGTACCCATATCAACGGAATCTAATATTTCTGTATCTGTTAACGCTATAGTGGATCGAATCTCTTCTGGGATCCGGATGGAACAATGTGGGATTGATATAATAAAAGGAAATTTCACTTTTTTTCTTTAAGGGACAAAGTAAAATTGTAACCGTTCACCGTTCAGAGGTTCAGGGTTCAGGGTTTACGATTTTTCATATTTTTGCTTTTAATCTCAGTGCAAGATCGTTCGACTAATTTTAAGGCTCGAATGAATTCTGCATTAGATTCAAAATCAAAGACTTTAACTACCTTAACAGTTGAACTTTGAACTCTGAACCCTGAACCTGTGAACGCTTACCTTCATAGATATGCAACCATGTTAAGAATAAAAGCAGGACACCGAATGAGAGTCGTTTTCTCTATTCAATGACGGCCTTTCACGGCTACATTTTGTTCTATGTGCAACCTTGCATCGACGAAAAAAGGGACAACCTACATTTTCGGAGCCTTCGCGCTCCTCTTTTAAAAGCGTTCCATATCGTTTGAACTTGTTACCATGCACATATTTGGGAAGGGCATCAATAAGCGCCTGGGTGTAAGGGTGTTTGGGGTTTTTGATAACGTCCCTTCCAGGGCCCAGCTCAACCAGGTTGCCTCTGTAAATCACGGCAATGCGATCACAAAGATAGCGGGCTGCCGCCAGATTATGGCTGATAAAGAGAAGGGTGGCATTTAGTTTTTTTTGTATTTCAAGCAAAATTTTAAAAATCTGAATTGAAATAGACGCATCAAGCATGGACGTCGGTTCATCTGCAACGATAAACTCAGGATTCAGTATAATCGCACGGGCTATAGCAACTCTCTGCCTCTGTCCACCGCTCATTTGGTGAGGAAAACGGTAAAAGAAATCATCCGGCGGTGAAAGCCCTACCGATCTCATCGCCTCCCAGACTACATCTTGTCTTGTTTCAGCATTCCCAATATTATGTATCGTCATCGGCTCAGAAACTGTATCATATACGGAAAGTTGAGGATTGAGGGATTGGTAGGGATCCTGAAAGATCATTTGTACTCTTGAACGAAAATCTTTTAGTTCTTTTCCTTTAAGTTGGCTAATTTCATTATTATCTATATATATCTTGCCTGCAGTAGGTTCCTCTAACTTAACGATGAGCCTTCCGGCGGTTGTCTTGCCACTTCCACTTTCGCCTACTAATCCAAATATCTCACCTTTATGTATCTGTAAAGATATCTGGTTTAAGGCGATAATTTTTTTTTCAGAATCTTTAAAAAAAGACCGGCCCGACTTATAGATTTTACTTATCTTGTCTATCTGAACAATAGGTTCTTTGTCGTTTTTCATCATTTTCAGCTTAGCTTACTGACAGCGGTTACAGAAGGCCTTATGGGTTGGAGAAATATCCACCCACATGGGGACTTCAGATCTGCAGGAATCCGCCGCCTCTAGACAGCGATCACAGAATCGACATCCCGAAGGGAGGTTGAGAAGGTTGGGAGTCTCTCCTTGGATCGGCTCCAGTTGGGCAGTTTCTTCCATCAACGTAAGAAAAGATGAAAGGAGCGCTTTCGTATAAGGATGGGTCGGGGAGTTAAAAACCTCTTCCCTGCTTCCATATTCAACGAGATGTCCCGCATACAAGACACCGATATCGTGACAAACATCTGCCACAACGGAAATATCATGGGATATAAATATCATGCTGATGTTAAACTCTTTTTGAAGGTTCTTAGCTTCATTTAAAATTTGATCTTGAACAATCACATCTAAAGCGGTCGTAGGCTCATCAGCTATTATAAGCTGGGGTCGGCAGGCCAATGCCATGGCAATAATGGCGCGCTGTTTCATTCCGCCGCTATACTGGTGCGGATAATCTCTCAAACGATTTTTTGGAATTCTTACCAGTTGAAAAAGTTCCTCAACCTGATTTAAGGCTTCTTCTTTGGATAGATCCGGTGTATGTGTGAGTATGGCTTCTGCAATTTGATCGGCTACGCGATGTACTGGATTTAGGGCATTCATGGCGGCCTGAAAAATCATAGCGATCTTTTTCCAGCGAATATATCTCATCTCCTCATCATTCTTTTGAAGTAGATCCTCTCCTTCAAACAGTACGCGTCCCTCTCGAACTGAACCATTGGATGGAAGTAATCCCATCAACGCCATACCCAAGGTGGTTTTTCCGCATCCGGATTCCCCCACGAAACCGAGAGATTTTCCAATATCCAATGAAAAAGTGACCCCTTCTAAGGCGCTCAGATAGCCTCTTGAAGTTTGGTAGTCAACTCTTAAATTTTCAACTTCTA
>JAUVVS010000146.1 GCA_030604545.1 Deltaproteobacteria bacterium
TATGGTTCTTTTCCCGGATTTATATCATGTCTATACTGTTATCCTGTCAAATATTTTTCCTCCGGTGAACTCTTATCCTTATTTATCCAATTCGTGAACCCGTTTTAGAAGAACCTCCTCCAATGTTGGCTCACCGTGATCCTTGTATTCATAACGAACGCGAAGATTCGGCTTGTTAATAGAAACTAGTTTAGGAAGATCAATAGGTGTTGCAAACAGAACAAGGTCACAATCCGTATTATTTATGGTTAATTCCAGGTCACGAATCTGTTCTTCCCCGTATCCCATGGCGGGCAACAACGCTCCAATATTGGGGTAAGTTTCAAAGGTTTCTTTTAGGGTACCGGTAATGAATGGCCTTGGATCAATGATCTCGGCTGCTTCATTCCGTTTAGCTGCGATGATTCCAGCACCATACGCCATCTCACCATGAGTAAGCGTAGGCCCATCTTCAATCACCAAAACGCGCTTTCCTCGGATTTGATCAGGCTCATCCACAATAACAGCCGACTCTGCAAGTACGATGGAAGCATTGGGGGCATGTTTTTCTATGTTTTTTCGAACCTGATCCACCTGGCCGGATTCAGCACTGTCTACCTTATTGATGACGGCGATATCTGTCATAATCAAGTTTGTTTCGCCTGGATAATATAATCTCTCATGCCCTGCTCGGTGCGGGTCAAAAAGAACAATCTGTACATCCGGATAATAAAAGGGAGTGTCATTGTTTCCACCGTCCCACACGATAACATCAGCTTCCTTTTCCGCCTCTTTGAGAATCTGCCCGTAGTCTACCCCGGCATAAACCACAATACCCATGTCCACGTGTGGTTCGTATTCTTCCCTTTCTTCAATTGTACAATTATGTTTTTCAAAGTCTTCATATGATGAAAAACGCTGCACCACCTGCTTTGTCAAATCTCCATAGGGCATTGGATGACGAATGGCAACTACCTTTTTGCCCATTTCCTGCATAATTTTACACACATGGCGAGTGGTTTGCGACTTGCCGCATCCTGTTCTAACTGCACAAACCGACACAATGGGTTTCTGTGATTTGAGCATTGTATACGTGGCGCCGATTAGGATAAAATCCGCACCCTCTGCCATAGCAATAGAAGCCTTATGCATGACCTCTACATGCGGAAGATCGCTGTAAGAAAAGGCGACCAAATCGACCTTATGTTCTCGAATAAGATCGGCAAGTTGATCTTCACGATAAATTGGTACACCGTTAGGATAAATTTTTCCGGCCAGTTCAGGTGGATATTGCCGTCCCTCAATATCCGGAATCTGGGCGGCCGTAAACCCAATAACATTATAGCGGGGATTGTCTCTGAAATACACGTTGAAATTGTGGAAATCACGCCCTGCGGCGCCCATTATAATAACTTTTTCAATCATGATAACTCCTTTTCATGAATGTTTTTAAATTGTAACTATTTAGCCACTAAGGCACCAAGGCACGAAGGCTAGTGTAGAAGAAAATGTATAGCAAGAAAAATAAATAATTCCATAATCTTGGTGTCTTAGTGTCTTTGTGGCCTCCATCTTGTAAAGCTTGTGTTCTATTCCTTTCCCGCTATTTTCAGCATAATTGCATTCTGAACATGCATCCGATTTTCCGCTTCATCAAAAACTATGGACGCTTTTGATTCCATGACCGAATCGGTTGTCTCCCTTCCCCTCTCTGCCGGCAGGCAATGCATGAAATAGGTTTCTTTGCCGGTGGCCGACATAAGATCGTTGTTTACCTGAAAGCCTTTGAAACGTTTAACTCGTTCCTCCAACTCTTGCTTCTGCCCCATGGAAGCCCAAACATCGGTGTAAATAACATCAGCTCCATTCACAGCCTTTTTTGGGTCATGAGAAACCTCGATAGTTGATAAGCCGGACTCTTTTGCTTTCTTTATGGTTTCGGAATCGGGACTATACCCCTCCGGACAGGCACAAACAAAATGAAAGGGCAGCCGCGCTGCAAGATTCAACCAGGAATGAACAATGTTGTTTCCGTCCCCTATATACACAATTTTTAAATCTTTTAAATGTCCCCTATGCTCCCATATGGTAAACATATCCGCCATAATCTGGCAAGGATGATTAAAATCGGTTAGGCCGTTTATTACCGGCACAGAGGCGTATTCCGCCAACTCCAAAATGTGAGCATGTTCGAAGAGTCTGGCCATTATCATATCGTTATACCGACTTATGACGCGAGCAATATCTTTTACTGCTTCACGCTTCCCCACTGCAATATCATTGGGGCTAAGATACAGGGCATGGCCGCCAAGACGAAAAAAGCCTGTTTCAAATGAAATTCGTGTCCGTGCAGACGGCTTGGAAAAAATCATTGCAAGAGTTTGGTCCTTAAACGGTTTGTAATTTTCACGATTTATTATTTTTGTTTTAACTTCCTTTGCCAGTTGGAACGTTTCCATAATTTCTTCAGCACTAAAATCTATTATATGCAAAAAATCACGTTTCATCCGATTTACCTCCTGCCTTTTACAAATTTAAACGAATTAAATTGAAAATAGTAAATTTTCATGCAAATACAAAATATTGCCATAAAAATAACAACTTAACCACTCAACAACTTAACAACTTAACGAGGTCTGTATTTATTCCAAATTCATCAAATAAGCTAGTTCATCACATTCATCAAGCTTTGGACACTCCAAACATTCCCACATTAATTTTCTAGGAAAAATATTTTTATCGACAAAATGAAACCCAATTTTTTCAAAAAATTTATCTTTATAAGTTAAGGCAATAATTTTTGTCACCTTTAAGAGTTTTGCCTGTTCAATACATTTATTTACAAGCTTTTTACCAATCCCTTTTCTTAAATACTCCTCATCCACTGCAAGGGAACATATTTCCGCCAGATCTTCCCATAAAACAACAAGAGAAACGCAACCCACAACTTTTTTCTCTGTTTCAGCAATATAAAAATTTTGCAACTTTGTATACACTTTAAATGCACTTTTTCGCAGCAGCAACTCTTTTTCAGCATAGTAATTGACAAGCTTTAGAATTGCATCTACATCATCTACACTGGCTTTTCTGATATTTAGCATAATCACTCCTTGAGACCTTTGAAAATAAAAAATCAACTAAAATTGATTTAAGTCTGACACTATCAACTTAATTTATGGTTGACATTACACTACTTTAAATTTAACGACTTTTAAAGCTTATTAATTAATGCCTGAACGAAAAGTCCTGTTCAGACAAAATCCGAATATCGAAATCCGAAATCCGAAACAAATTCGAATATCAAATGACAAAATGACCAAAACTAACCTATTGGAATTGCGATATTTGTGTCATTGGAACATTCTCATTTTGGTCATTGTTTCGTATTTCGTGCTTCGGATTTCGAATTTCAAAATTCAAAAATTGAAGGTTTTCGTTCATGCACTAATTAATCTGGAGGACGATAATGGCAAATATCAGAAATCGCGTGGAAAAATGGTTCGAAGATTACGCCCGCGTCATTTACTATAACCGCATAAAAACGATTCTCATCATGTTTGTCGTTATTGCAGCTATAGTTTCTCAGATCCCAAAAATCACAATCGATATCTCGACAGAAGGCTTTTTGCATAAAACCGACCCAACCCTTATCGAGTATAATGCTTTTCGTGACCAGTTCGGCAGAGATGAACTGATTATTATAGCAATCAATTCACCGGAAATATTCAACGAAAATTTTCTCTCTAAACTAAAAACTATGCATAATGAGCTGGCTGAAAAGGTTCCCTATATTGAAGACATAACAAGTCTTGTCAACGCGCGGAACACCCATGGCGAACAGGATGCTCTCATCGTGGCAGAGTTGCTGGAAGACTGGCCTGAAACACCAGAAGCGATTGCGGCAATTCAGCAGCGGGTACTCGATAATCCCATGTTTAAAAATACATTGATCTCCGAAGATGGAACATTTACTACCATCATGATTAAGACGCAGACTTACTCTTCTATTGGGGTTGACATTGACGTACTTGAAGGATTTGAAGATGATGCCAAGCAGGATGCCGCAGAGCCAAAGAAACCCGATGAATTTGAGGAGAGGAAATACCTCACTGATGAGGAAAACAGCGAGGTGGTCAACGCTGTTCGCAATGTTGTAGTGAAATACAAAGCGCCCGACTTTCAGGTATATATTGCCGGCTCATCAGTGGTTACCCACTTTCTAAAAAAATCGATGATGAAAGATATCCGCAGGTTTGTGTTGCTTGCATTATTAACCGTTGCCTTTTTTCTCTTTATTATGTTTCGAAGAATCTCCGGCGTTGTGTTGCCGCTTTTGATCGTACTGCTTTCACTTGTTTCCACCATTAGCTTGATGGCAACATTCGGTGTGCCAATAAAGTTGCCCACACAAATTCTTCCCTCTTTCATGCTTGCCGTAAGTGTCGGTTATTCGGTTCATATTCTGGCAATATTTTACCATCGCTATCGTAAAAGCCTTAACAAGGAAGATGCCGTAGTTTATTCCATGGGTCATTCAGGACTTGCCATCTTTTTTACGGCCGTTACCACGGCAGGGGGTTTGTTCTCCTTTTCAACTTCAGAGGTTGCTCCTGTGGCCGATCTGGGCAAATTTGCCGGCACAGGTGTATTGCTTGCCATGGTCTATACTTTAGTTCTTCTACCGGCATTGCTATCAATTGTACCGATAAAGGCTTACAAAGAGAAAATAGACGAACCAAAAGCTACGGCAACCGATAGGTTCCTTGCCGCCATAGGCAAAATAGCGACTGGTTATCCATACACAATACTGATCGTATCCGCCATCATCCTTGCTCTTTCCATTGCCGGTGCAATGAAAATTCGATTTTCTCATGATCCGCTCAGATGGCTTCCTAAAACCAACTCAGCCCGTATTGCAACGGAGAAGATCGATCAAGAGCTGCGCGGTTCCATTAGTCTGGAAATCATTGTTGACACCGAAAAAGAAAATGGTCTGTACGAACCGGACATATTAAACAGGCTGGAAGAATCGGCCAAATATCTGGAAACTTTAAAAGTGGGGGAGATCTTTGCCGGAAAAGCCTGGTCTCTTACCACGATTTTAAAAGAAATAAACCGCGCATTAAATGAAAATCGAAAGGAATTCTACACCATTCCCCAAGACAGGAAACTGATCGCCCAGGAATTACTACTTTTTGAAAACAGCGGATCCGATGATATGGAAGATTTTACAGACAGCCAGCTTAGCAAAGCGCGTCTCATGATAAAAGTGCCCTTTAAAGACGCTGTTGCTTACAGCAATTTCCTTGATGTAATAAAAGAACATTTTCAAAGATTTTATCCCGATGAAAAAATTATTACAACGGGCATGTCAACGCTGCTTTTCAGAACGGTATCAAATGCAATTGATAGTATGGCAAGAAGCTATTTATACGCATTCATTATCATCACAATTCTCATGATTCTTCTCATCGGGCATCTGCGCATCGGCCTTCTAAGTATGGTGCCCAATCTTGCGCCGATTATTGTTACACTTGGCCTTATGGGTTGGTTTAAAATACCCATGAATCTGTTTACCATGCTGGTGGGCAACATTGCCATTGGCCTTGCCGTTGATGACACGATCCACTTCATGCACAATTTCAGAAGATACTTTGAAGAGACCGGAGATGCTGAATTTGCCGTTATGGAGACCCTGCACACGGCCGGCCGGGCAATGCTGGTCACATCCTGTGTGTTATCGATCGGGTTTTTTATATTTATTTTTGCCACCATGAACAATCTCTTTCATTTCGGTCTGCTCACCGGTTTTACCATAGTAATGGCACTTGTTGCCGATTACTTTATTGCTCCAGCACTCATGGTGATAGTTAATAAAAACAGGTCAAAGCTTACAGCTGAAAGCAAAAGCCCATAACAGACTGTTGACATATTGCTAAAAACTTATAACCTAGTAATATTTTAGCTGTTTGAAAACCAGGCCGCTTGAAAGATAATTAA
>JAUVVS010000044.1 GCA_030604545.1 Deltaproteobacteria bacterium
AGGTAAAGAACACCTAATTATTAAAACCAATCTGCTTGAAACGGATAAGATTCAAGGGCTTATCAAGAATGTCGTGGATCGTTTCGGACATCTTGACATTCTGATTAACAACATCGAAAGGAGTGGATGGCCAATCGTCCATGGTGCATATATACAAAAGCAGTGGGATCTTGAGATGGAGACCACCCTTCGGGCAAAACAATGGGTCTTTGAATCCGCCCTTCCTCATCTTAAAGCCTCCGGAGATGGCGTGGTCATTAACTTTTCATCGATTGCCGCAATTGTGGGGAGATCCGGTCCGGCCAGTCTAATTTTTAATGACGGCTATGCTGCAGCAAACCGTGGAATATCACTTCTAACCGAAACCTGGGCCCGCATAGGTGCACCGGAGGTTCGTGTCAATGAGATCATGCTCGGTTTTTTTGAAACCCGGCACGGTGAAAGGACAAGGGGCTGGGAAATTCTAAGCAATTATCAGAAAGAGTCTCTTATGGATCACACCCTGCTGGGGCGCACCGGCACCATTGAAGATGTGGTGAAGGCTGTGCTTTTTATCCTAAAAGATGCATCTTTTATGACAGGAAGTGTACTGCGGCTTGACGGCGGTTATGTCCTGGGCGGTGATCAGGTTGAGCCCATGCCAAAAGGGATTCTTTGAGACCTTTGAAGCTGCTCTGTTTTTGAGCATCTAAAATGGAACAAAAAAATCAGTTTTGATTCCCCAAACGAAAAACTTTACCCACTCGAAACCAAACTTCATCAATTCCACGTCATCTGCTTTGATCTTTTTAATAATTTTAGATTTTACCTTGTATCTCTTTAAAAAACTGCTATTCAACACAAAGTCCCTAAAACTATCTATGTTATATGTAGCCATGAAGGCCATCTTTCCTCTTGGGCCATCAATACCTTCCTTCTCCCAGGGATCGGTTTGAAATAAACGCTTTAGCTCTGACCACCGGAGGGTCATTTTGTTATATAAGACAGCACCCTGGTCAAGGGACCATAATTGGGTTGTCCATGTTTTGTTTTCATGCCGGCCCAGGCAGAAATCCGGAGGTCTGAAAAAATGAATGAGTTTTGTCTTTTTTTTATCAGCATCGTAAAGAGCACCCTGTTCCATGGGGAAGGTTCGGCATGTGTCGGGACGATCCTGATAAACCGAGCAGCCCGACCTAGTCAAAAAAGGGCAGGTCTTTTCTTTATCACCTGACATCCGTAAAAGTACATCTGGAAAAAAATTAGACTTTCGCAGAACAATATCTATATATTCGTCAAGAAACTGGCCTGAAGAAATACCCAGCCGATTTTTAAGACGCAAAACATCGTATGGATATAGAAAAAGATTTAGATTTCGGCAGCAAAGATTAAAACAGGCAAGCCCGGCGTGACAGTGAAATGAGAACGTGTCACCTTCTTCAAGCCTTTTCCCGGATAATCCATCAAGGTCTTCTATATTTACGTATTTCATGTACTATTACCTGTTAACATTTGTGACACAGCAATTATCTTCACAGCCATTACAATTGAAACCATTATAATCGGAGACCTTTGAAAAATGCTTCCCGCTATAGCGGGATTCAAGTTCAAGGAAGGCGAAAATTTTAACCACAGAGTAACTATTGAATTTCTACCGAATTTCTATCGAATTTCTACTGAATTTCTACTGAATTTCCATTGAACGACCAACTGCCAGTCTGGCACAGAATCAAAAAAACTCAAAATAAGACCGTTTTAAGTATACTTGAAAGTGGTTGGTGAATAGTGAGTCCATTTATACAAGGGGTGTAGGGAAAAAGATTTTTTCGTAAAGAGATAGAGCGTATCTATCTGTTATACTTGCAATAAAGTCGCAAACAATTCTCTCCTTAGGCTGGTTGTTATTAATGCATTCCACCATCTCAACGGCTTCAAGTTCCTTCTGGAACTTCTCATCATCTTTTAAAAAAAATGTATAAAGATCGGATAGTATTTTTTTAGCCTTTACAAACTCTTTATGTACCCGGGGTGAACGATATACATTTTCGTAAAGGAATTGTCTCAACGTGGTCATGGCGGAATAAATTTCATCTCTCATGTTCAGGCAAAGTTCTCCATTGCGTACCTCACTTGAAAAAATTAGATCCCTTATCATGGTCGTGGCACGCTCAGAGTGTGAGTTTCCGAGTATTCTGGAACATGACGGGGGGACTCGATCTGCACTAATAACACCACTTCTTATTGCATCATCTAAGTCATGGTTCAGGTATGCCATAATATCAGCGATACGGACTATCCTTCCTTCACAGGTACATGCCTGTTCCTCCGGATCATCCGGAATGATTTTTCCGTATCCCTTAGAGTGCCTTAAAATTCCATCGCGAACTTCATATGTGAGATTAAGCCCTCTTCCATTATTTTCCAGCATATCAACAACACGAACGCTCTGCTCATTGTGAGAAAAATCCTGCGAATATATTTCTTTCAAGGCGGTCTCACCACCATGCCCGAATGGTGTATGTCCAAGATCATGGCCCAGAGCGATGGCTTCGGCCAAATCTTCATTAAGACGCATTGCGCGTACTATTGTCCTTGCAATCTGAGCAACCTCAAGGGTGTGGGAAAGTCGCGTTCTGTAATGATCACCTAAAGGCGATAAAAAAACTTGAGTTTTGTGTTTTAACCTTCTGAAGGCATTAGAATAGACAATTCGATCTCTATCCAACTGAAAGGCCGTTCGGATATGGCAAGGTTCCTCTTCTACCTGACGGCCTCGAGATTCATAGCTCAAACATCCAAAAGAAGATATAAAACTCTTTTCACGTTCTTCAAATTCTTCACGGATAGACATGGCTTGATAATATTTCTTTTAAATAAAATTTGGTTTATCTTCCTTTATTAGTGACCTTCCTGAAGACCTGATATCCTATGAATCAACAGGAATTCAAAAAAGGTTTTTCGGATATAAGCAGGCCAGCATAGATTCAGACGTATTCCGGAGGAACCAGATGGAATCATCAGAGTTAAATCCCGGTGATAAGGTAAAACATCCAGCGTTTGGTTCCGGTGTCATCTTAAAATTTATTGCCGATAATAAGGTGGAAGTGCTATTCAGAAATGTGGAACGCAAACTACTTCATCTGGAATACACTACCCTTGAAAAAACATGAAATAAAATATGATAACAGCTTGATATAAAATGCTCGGTTCTGTCAGTCTGTAACTCCTTTGATGGCCTCCTCTCTTTCCTCATTTCATAAAATCAATAACCCACCGTGCCATACCAATGGCCACAAGAATCATCCCCTCTTTTCTGGATAATATCCATCCAGTTCGGAGAAAAACAACAACGAGAATACACATGCCGCTGAGCATTAAAAGAGAGCTATAGGCACTTGGGTTTATATGCATCGGGTATAGTAAGCCAGCGAGTCCAAGTACACCTATAATATTAAAAAGATCGCTTCCAATAAGATTCCCGGCTGACATTCCATGTTTCCCCTTTAAAACAGCGGCAAGAGATGTGGCCATTTCAGGAGCTGAAGTGCCTGCAGCGACAATAGTGACCGCTATAACCCATTGCGATATACCCGCTTTTATTGCAAGGAAACTGGCTGAATCAACTAAAAAATGTCCACCTGCGATAACAGTGGCAATACTGACAGGAAGAATAATAGTGTCTTTCCAAGTGGATTTTTCATGGATGATCTCATCCTCCTCATGAACCTCTTTCTTTATAAATAGAAAAGCCAGATAAGATAGAAGAAGGGACATAAGAATTATTCCCTCGTACCGGGAAAGATGGTTATCCCGGAAAAAGAAAAGTAGCAGCAGAGTAACGCATATCAAAAAAACCCCATCCCGATAAATGAGCATTTTTGTAGATTTGATACTTCTTATAATGGCAACTGATCCTAAAATGAAGCCGAGGTTGAAGATATTTGATCCCACAATATTGCCGACAGATATATCCGGAAGTTGATTAAGACAAGCGTTTATGGTTACGGCAAATTCAGGAGCAGATGTACCAAAGGCAACAATAGTGAGGCCAATAACAAGATCGGAAACTCCGATTGTGCCGGCAACCCTGCTCGCAGAATCAACAAGATTATCCGCTCCTTTCCATAAAGCAGATACAGCAGCGAGGAGGATGGTAATATTTAGTATAACGTTAATACTTGTGGATTCAAATGGCGTCATAATCCCCTTCTTTTGATAATAAATATATTTAAAGGAAAATGATACTTGAGTCTTTGAGACCCGCAGAAAAATCATCATGTGCTCCGACGAGCTTTTTAAGGGCCCATTCTCGCACATAATGATTTTCTACTTATACCTTGCCATGAAAAAAAATTATGCTTAAAATATTTCCCGGGTCATCGATGTCCTGACATTTGACACCTATATGTTAAAAAGATAGTGGCATACTTTGCATCCTTCAGGCGCTTCAGGCATAGCATCTTTAGCGGCCTGCAGGATTTTTTCTCGGTTGGATGAAGAACCGATTAAACTATCGATAATTTTGCTATCATGGGCCTCAACCCGATTCTGAAGCCTTTTTCTATAAATCTTACATATATCGGTATTCCACAGTTCAAGAAGATCATCCTTTGGCAGATGACCATAATGAATCGAGGGCATGTTAACCTCCCTGCTCAGAAAAGTCGTAGGTCCTCCCATGGCAAGATTTATGCATGGGGAAACTATGCCGTCATGTCGGACAAATAGAGAATCTCTAGGGTCCTGATCACAGACCGGTTGCTCTTCCGGAATGAAAGGAAAAGCAGTGGTATGAATCTTCAGTTTTTTAGCAAGCCGGCGTGCTTTTGCCAATTTTTTCTCCAAACTACGTATTTCCTTGGTTTTTTTCTCAGCAAAAAGGCCTAAACCTGTTCCATGCTCACCCCGAATGACATCGCACTGTTTGAAGTTTACCTGATCCACATCCAGACGATCGGCCAACCTTACGATTTCCTCGACCTCCTTATAGTTCATCGGCATTAATACAAAGTTAATCATTGTCTTAGGGCTTTTACCGGACCGAAGATCAGCAATATTTGCCAGATTTTCACACACACGCTTAAAATCGGAACCTTTTCGAATCTCCTCGTATGTTTCAGCTACAGCACTGTCTATGGAAAAACAAATCCAATCCAGACCCGCGTTAATCATCTTTTGAGCAGTTTCCCTTTTTAAAAGGAGCCCATTGGTCAGGATCCCTGTCTCGCACCCGGCAGATTTGGCTTCTACAACCCACTCCACCAATCTTGGTTGAAGCAAAGGTTCTCCGCCACCGGTAAAATCAACGGATTGAGCTTCAGACAGATACGGGCGAACAGCTTCCCATACCTTGTTTGTCATAATTCCCTTTGCATTTGCTTGTTTACTGATTTCCCTCCAGGGACACATGACACATCGTAGGTTACAGGCAAAAGATGATTCTATTTGCAACAATCGCCAACGTCTTTTTTTAGAGGATTTGGTCTGTATAACCTTATATTGCATGGGTTTAGGGGGTCGTTCATCACTGTTTAAAAAGCATATTCTATATCATGAAAGCAAGATTTAGGCACATCTTTTTTCTCTTTGCGATATCTAGATTATTTCGTCTTCGCAATGCTTGAAAAATGCGGCCCTATTTTAAAATAGTTAAAGTGTTACAAAAAAATAAGAATGGATTGCAATATACCAAATATTATTTTACTATCTATGTGGTCTTAGGCGCTTAGTAAAGTCATAAATTTAAGCAATTGTAAAGAAGTATTTAAAAAAGAGAATTGTTAGAAATGGCCGGCCATCATCTTATACTCGGCGAACTTGTCGATTTTATAACCGGCGATATCCTAAAAGACACTCATGACGAGCGGTACAGACAAAAATTGGCCCGTTTGCTGGTAGAAAAGAAAGGGTATCATAAAAAGGAGATTGAGCCCCGTTTCGAACTTCTTGTAAAGGCCGGAAAGAATAAAGCCATTGTGAAGGTTGATTTTGTAATAACCCTATCCGGAAAAGCTTGCATGATCATAAAGTATGGTCCTGGATCTCTGGTAACTAGATATCGTCCGGCGCTGGCTGCATCCAGGCTTGTGGCACCTTACCAGGTTCCGGTAGTTGTTGTGACAAACGGGGAAGATGCAGCCATATTAGATGGAGCAATAGGAAATGTGATTTCTCTCGGTTTAGATTCTATACCGTCTAAACCTGAGATGCTTAAGAGGATTGTAAATAGTAATTTTAAAACAGTTTCTTCAGATCGGACAGAGCTTGAATCAAGAATTATCTACACTTTTGAAGTCGATGGAAGCTGTCCCTGTGACGATACCATATGCATATTGGAAACTTGAAACTTGAAACTTGCCTTTACCGTTGTAGACGGTGAAACTAGATACTTGAAACTAGAAACTTGGTAACATTTTAGATCTAAAACAAATCCACCAGTACGGTGCCATTCAATGGAAATTCAATAGAGATTCAGTAGAAATTCAATGGTCATTGGTTGCTGATCACGAGTGACAATTGACAACCGAATTTCAATCGAATGACAGCGAAGCGAATGACATATGGCAAATGACAAAAAATGGAGCCCCACGGGTAAACCCGTGGTCCCAATAAAATACCCGACTTCGCCTCCGGCTACGACGCGGTTATCCGCCTCTGTTTTGGGGCGACATCGCGCCGTAGCATATCGATCGTTTGCGCATTTTAACTGCGCCAATACTGCGCATTCATCCACGGGTAAACCCGTGGTCTTCTGCGAAGGCGGATAAAAAAAGGGTGGCTCATAAAGAACCACCCTTATAAAAGAGGAAGAAGGAGGTATTGAGGAGGAAAATTTTTATGGCTTCCCTACAAGTGCCGTTATTTTGTCCCGGCGCACATCTCTTTTTTATTTTTTGATAGATGGGCGGAAAAAAGATGCACGAACACCCGAGAAGCCTTTTAAACGCCACCTCAAACTTTCTCTTTTAAATTTTTAACCCTTGGAGGCTTTTTGCCGTCGCATGGTTTAACATATTGGTGTTGAAGCTGGGTGGCATTTAAATTTACAACATAATTTTATAAAGAACAGATCACTTTTCAATGTTTTAATAATTGTTTAATACAATTATCGTGCCAAAATCAGCTATTTAATAAATATAACTAATATTCAACAGGTTATCTCAAAACCCCATCAATGTAATATGAGCTTTATTGACAATATTTGTCAATTTTTCTGACATAAATTGTCAAATTTACCTATTGATCCAACAACCGACGTATTGAGACCTTTGCAAAACGCCCCCTTACTTTTTTGCAACACTTTAGCCCTTTGAAACCAATTTATACAAATAAGCGGCCTTGTTTTCAAACAACTAAAATATTACATTTTTTTTAATCTCACCTTTACGGAATTTGCATGCGCATCCAGCTTTTCAATTTCAGCCAGACGGATGATATCATTCGCTTCTCTTTTAAGCGCTTCTTTTGAATAATATATAAGGCTGGTCTTTTTGATGAAATGGTCCACGGAAAGGGCGGAAGCAAACCTTGCCGTACCGGCGGTTGGAAGCACGTGGTTCGGCCCGGCAATATAGTCCCCAACAGATTCCGGCGTGTAGTTTCCAATAAATACGGCACCGGCATTATGGATCTGTCCGATATATTCAAAAGGATCTTTTATTTGAAGTTCAATATGTTCGGGTGCAATTCTGTTTGCAAGTTCCATGGCCGTAGCAAGATCAGGCACGACTATTATCGCGCCAAACCTGGTAAGGGAATTTTTTGCGATCTCTTTCCGAATAAGAGTCTTAAGCTGCTCCTCAACAGCGTCTTCAACAGCCTTGGCCATTTCTTTTGAATTTGTAACAAGTATGGCAGAAGATAGGATATCATGTTCGGCCTGAGAAAGGAGATCTGCTGCAACAAATTCCGGAATTGCAGTCTCGTCGGCAATAACCATGATTTCACTCGGACCGGCTATCATATCTATTCCTACAACTCCTGATACAATCTTTTTAGCAAGCGTAACATAAATATTTCCGGGTCCGACGATAACATCTGCCTTTGGGATAGTCTCGGTGCCGTATGCTAAAGCAGCAATTGCCCAGGCACTTCCAACTTTGAATACATCATCTACACCAACCTTTTTAGATGCAACCAGAAGATGTGGATCAACAGTTCCATCCTTTCTGGGGGGAGTCACCATGGTTATATGCTTTACACCGGCGATTCCGGCAGGAATGACACCCATCAAAACGGAAGAAACCAGGGGTGTTTTACCACCCTTGCCACCGGGGGCATATACACCCACTGTATCAACGGGGTTTACGAGCTGGCCCAAAAGTGTGCCTGGTCTATCGGTATTTACCCATGAGCTTCTTAACTGTTGCTTATGAAACGCCTCTATTTGAGCGGCCGCGCGATTTAAAGAGCGCACAAAGGGTCTATCTACATTTTTTACGGCTGTTTCAATCTCATTTTTTGTCACTTTAAGTGATCCTACTTTTAAACCGGGAGAATCAAAACGATTTGCATATTTGATAAGTGCCTTATCCCCACGTTTTCTCACATCTTCGATGATACGCGTAATTTCGTAAAAATCTTTCTTAGTAAATTGATGGCTTCGATTTGCTATAACTGCAACCCTTGTTTCAGCCGATTTTGAGGGGTAATTATAAATCTTCATGACTTTATCTTTCCTTTCAGGACTTCTTCCTTATAAAAATCACGACCTGATTTTCCTCCAGATTTTTCGAAATAGTCGATCCATTTTCTTACTCGATCTCTGCCATAGACCCTTTCCCATGCAGAAACAATTTTATCAACAGGTACATCCGTGTATATACCGTGAAACTCAATATATTCAATGAACTTTTTGTTATCCAGGCTATAGGCTTGAAAAATGGAGTCTTCCCGTCCATTGAATTCAAGAGGGCTAACCTTATGTTTTTTACAGAGTTCAATATTAAATGCAGGGGTTGCCTTGACCCATCTTCCCTCTAAATAAAACTCGTTAAAGCCATGGTATACAAATAAATCAGAGCCGATATATTTAAGGAGCTGTCTGGTCGCCAGGTGGTTTCGAACGGTTGCAAAACCGATCCTTGATGGGATATTACAAACCCTTCCAAGGGCACAGAGGAGGGCTGCTTTGCTCACACAATATCCCCGGCCGGTTTTAAGCACGTTGCTCGCACGGTAATGTTCCGGAAGATAGAAGGGGCAATACGGATCATACCGGATACTATCCCGAACTGCATAATAGAGTTTTACAGCCCTTGCGACTGGATCTTCACCGGAATCACGAACAGCATTCATTGCATATTCGATGATTCCTTCATTATCACTATCAATAATCGCTGTTGGGGAAAGACATTCTGTATCAATCTCATCCATTAATTTTGCCCTTCAATTTCGATGAATAGCTTGCTATTAAATCTTAATAAATTTATGATTATTCAGCCACCAAGGCGCCAAGTCACAAAGAGAATATA
>JAUVVS010000184.1 GCA_030604545.1 Deltaproteobacteria bacterium
CTGAGACAATTCGCCAACTTGTTAGCCTTTCAAAATCTCCCAGCGGCTTTTTAAAAGAGGCCCATGCCAAGCTGCGTCCAGTGGATACACCGACAAAGGGAATATTTATCGCAGGGGCGGCTGAAAGTCCTAAAGATGTGCGAGAGTGCGTCACTCAGGCCAGCGCCGCTAGTTCAAGGGCTTGCATCCTGTTGAATAAGAGCAAGCTCTCGATCGAAGCCATCACCGCCGTGGTGGACGAGGACTTGTGCAAAAGGTGTGGACAGTGCATCAAAGTTTGTCCCTTTGGAGCCATTACAGGTCAAAAGAAGCAGGTGACCCAAGTAACTAGTGCGGCATGCGTTGGTTGCGGCAGCTGCGCCGCTGAATGCAAATTTGGCGCAATCGAAATGCGCCACTTTTCAGAGCATGCAATTTATGCTCAAATTGAGGCCATCCTGGAAGAAGATCCTCTTGAAAAAATCGTCACTTTTGCATGCAACTGGTGTTCTTACGCCGGTGCAGATACGGCGGGAGTAAGCCGCATGGCATACCCGCCTAACGCCCGAATCATCCGTACCATGTGTTCTGCCAGGGTTAGTCCCGAATTTGTGTGGTACGCCTTTAAAAAGGGTGCGCCGGTCGTACTAGTTTCCGGCTGTCACCTTGCCGACTGCCATTACCTTGACGCCAATCGAAGTACGGTGCGGCGCGTGGAGGGCCTGTGGGACAAGCTGGAAAAGTTAGATCTTCGTCCTGAGCGGCTGCTGTTAGAATGGTGTTCCTCGGCAGAAGGCGCACGCTGGCAAACTATCATGAAAGAGACGGAGAAAAAACGTCAAACTGTGACGCAGGAAGAGTTGGAGCAAACCCGAATCGCCTTGGCGAAAGCCCGGGCACCCAACCCGCGCAACCCCAAGCCTGCTGACGAGAGACAGGAGGCCGAGTTCTTGTGCATGCGTTGCGGGAATCTCTGGACAGGCTTGTTCAGTGCCTATGCTGAACGCACCTGCCCCGAATGTCGATCCAACAGCGTGCGATGGCTGCGGCTAAATGAGTGAATATTTTTGATATCTAACAATTGAGAGGGGTTTTGCATGGGGAAACCAAAATTAAAGGAACACATCATAAACAGAGAGTGGTGCAAAGGATGCGGGATATGTGTGCATTTTTGCCCCAAAAATGTCCTTGAACTTGATGAAGAGGAGAAAGTATTTGCTCATCAAAAAGAAAATTGCATTTGCTGCCGCCTTTGTGAATTCAGGTGTCCCGATCTTGCCATAGAAGTAGTATGTGAAGAAAAAACAGCGCGTGGAAAATAAAAAAAATAACCGTTCGCGGTGAACCTCTATTAAAAAAGATTACATTATGAAAAAAAATATAAAATTTGTTCAGGGAAATGAAGCATGTGTGGAAGCAGCCTTGTATGCGGGGCTTGATTTTTTTGCAGGTTATCCCATAACACCTTCCACTGAAATTGCCGAGCATTTAGCATACAGGCTCCCCCGGGTAGGAGGTAAGTTTATCCAGATGGAAGACGAAATTGCCTCCATGTGCGCAATTATCGGTGCATCCCTAACAGGCAACAAAGTCATGACGGCCACCAGCGGTCCTGGATTTTCTCTGATGCAGGAAGCGCTGGGATATGCAATCATGACCGAAATTCCCTGCGTTATTGTTAATGTTCAGCGCGGTGGCCCTTCCACAGGCCTTCCTACCCATATGAGCCAGGGGGATGTAAATCAAGTCCGATGGGGGACGCACGGAGATCATGCTATAATCGCGCTCTCTGCTTCCAACCATCAGGATGTATTTGCAATGACCGTGGATGCCTTTAATCTGGCGGAAACTTACAGAACACCCGTTGTACTTTTATTTGATGAAGTGATTGGCCATATGCGAGAAAGGCTCTTTATGCCTGAAAAAGGCGAGATACCGTTGGTGAAAAGGCTTAGAACATCTGTAAAAGAGGGCGTAGACTACCATCCCTATCTGCCGAGAGAGGACGGTCGTCTTCCTATGTCTGATTTCGGTGGGGTGCACCGGTATAATGTCACTGGTTTATTTCATGACATGTGGGGGTTTCCATCGGACAACCAAAAGGTGGTTCATGAACTTCTTCGGCATTTAGTGGATAAGATTAATAACAACGTGGATCAAATAACAAAGTTTAAGGAATTTTACCTTGAATCTGCTGAAACCATACTTATCTCTTACGGGTCTTCTGCCCGTTCCTCCCTTCACGTAGTGGAAAATCTTAGATCCAGGGGGGAACAGATTGGGCTTTTGGAACTCCAGACCTTATGGCCGTTTCCATCTCATATAATTAAAGAAAAATGCGCCAAAGCTAAATATGTGATTGTGGTAGAGATGAACATGGGCCAGATTCATCAATCAGTAAGAGGAGCCGTAGATCGGCCCGAGAGAGTGTTTCTGGCCAATCGCATTGATGGCGTCTTCATAACACCTATGGATATCAGGAATGTTATGCGACTAATCCAGGGAAAGGGGGTGTGATATATCGCTATAAAAGATTACATCAGAGAAAGATTCTTTCCTCACATATGGTGCCCGGGATGTGGGCATGGGATTGTGCTGAATAGTCTTCTCAGAGCAATAGAAAAACTTGGACTAAGCAAAAATGAAATTGTGATGGTATCGGGCATTGGATGTTCATCAAGAATCTCTGGGTATGTTGATTTTCATACCCTCCATACCATTCATGGTCGGGCCCTGGCTTTTGCTACAGGAGTTAAACTGAGCCGCCCTGAGCTGAATCTTATTGTTCCCATGGGGGATGGCGATGCATTGGCTATCGGCGGAAACCATTTTATACATGCCGCCCGGCGGAATATCGATATTACCGCCATTGTCATGAATAACCGCATTTACGGCATGACGGGTGGACAATATTCACCGCTATCCGGATATGGAACATTAGCAACAACGGCGCCATATACAAACATTGACCAGGATTTTGACGTGGTGGAACTATCTATAGCTTCCGGCGCTTCGTTTGTTGCACGTACTACCACGTATCATGTTCAACAAATGGCCGATATTATAAGGAAGGCCATATTGCACAAAGGCTTTTCAGTGGTGGAGATTTTGTCCCAGTGTCCCACCTATTTCGGAAGAAAGAACAAGGCAGGAAATGCCGTTGATATGTTGGAATCTTACAAAACTAATACTACCTCAATCGGATCAAAAGCAAAAAAGGAAAATCCTGAACTTATCGAACGGGGCATCTTTGCTCAAAAAGAGATTCCGGAATACTGTAACGAGTATAACAAAATTATTAAAAAAGCGATGAAGGGGCATTCGTAATGGAAAGATATAGAATGGTATTTTCCGGATCAGGAGGACAGGGGGTTATCACTGCCGCTATTATACTCGCTGAAGCGGCAGTGCTTTACGAAAATTTAATGGCTGTGCAATCCCAGTCTTATGGACCGGAAGCCAGGGGAGGGGCGACCCGCTCTGATGTTGTAATCTCCGATACAGAAGTACATTATCCCAAGGTGATCCAGCCCAATTTGCTTGTCTGTTTGACTCAAGAAGCCTATAATCAATTTTATCCCATCATACGTCCCGGAGGGCTTCTTATTACAGATACTCGTTTTGTTAAGACACAAAAAAAAGTAGATGCGCTTCAGAAAGAGTTGCCCATGTACGAAACAACGATGGAAAAGATCGGTAAATCCATAGTATTCAATATATGCATGCTGGGTGCGGTGATAGGTTTAACAGATCTTGTCAGATCCAATTCGGTCATAAAGGTTCTGCAAAACCGTATTCCTTCCGGTTTTCTGGATATAAATCGAGAGGCCCTTAATCTGGGGATTGAACTGGGAGCTAAGGTTAAAAGCTAAAATTGATGCAATGATTATTATAAAAAGCAGCGCAATATACGTTGTTTAAATGTTACCAGATTATGTAGTATTAAATAAAAAACAGGGGCAAAGGGTCGTCCTCTGGGCTTTAGTTGCAGCCTATACCATTGCTCTTCCAAATGCGATCTTTGTCTATAATACCATCGTTAAACATTTCTCGACAGCTATCGCTTCAAAAGTGCCGTTGATCATCAACATCCTTTTCGGCATCACCTACATTGTTTTTAGCTTTCTTTCAAAAAAGCGCATCAAGTTCTTATGGTTCATTATTCCTTGTGTGATTATAGTTTATATCGTCATTTCTTTTGAACCAAATCCAAACAAACATATCCATATACCGGAATATATACTTTTCTCATGGATTTTATTTGAAGCCCTGTCGATCGATTACAGGGGAAAAGGAATTTATATTCTCCTTTTTATTTGTGCTTCCATGTTGGGTATCGTTGACGAACTTCAGCAAGGAATTTATCCCGAACGATTTTACGGTTTGAATGATATGATTATAAATTCTACTTCAGTCGTAATAGGTGTCTTAACCCTGATGGGTCTCCGAAGTGCTCCTGGGGGTGATTGGACCTGGATCAGTCATTTTACGAGATTCAAGGAATCTCTTGGAATCATTTTATTTGGGGGAATAGGGGCGACATTTTTATGTGTATACCTGTTCGACGTAAAAGAAGTCAAGGTCTTTTGGGTTGTATATCCCTTCTGGCTTATTGTTTGGAATTGTCTGTTTTTAGTCCTTGGCCCTGCAGCAATTTTTTATAACATTCGTCGCCTCCATAAACAAGGCGATGATCTTAATGACAAGAAAGTTTTGGATCAACACGGTTCTGAGATTACAGCCCATCTCTGGATTCTTTCTATCATCACTATTCTCTTCGTTATTCACGCTCTGGTAGTATTCGTTGGACTGTCTGGTTGGGAGTTCAACTAGTGTCTGAACGAAAACCTCTATTTTCGTTCAGAAATTCGAAATCCGAAGCACGAAATACGAAACAAATTCTAAATTCGAATGTTCAAATGCTCTAAACAACCGAATACCGAGACTTTTGTTTAGAACATTAAAAAATTTGATATTCGATATTCGAATTTTTACCTGAACGGGAGTTTTCGTTCCGACACTATATAGTAACTATTTAATCATCCAGTCGTGGAACTTAACCCAAATCACGGCACCTATTTCCACATCTTTGTCTTCACCGTTTTGTTTGAGTTTAAAATCCGCCGTGTTTAATGCAGCAAAACCCCACCATCCGGCCTTTGGCGCTGCATAGATAAAAACTCCATTTTGGTCAGCCTTTATGGTCTGAGTAATCATGTAA